>CALZQD010000224.1 GCA_945828175.1 uncultured Bacteroidales bacterium
TACACACTGCATATCGTCGGCAGCGTCAGATGTGTATAAGAGACAGCTTCGCCGATAAAGGCGTTGATTAGCGATGATTTGCCGGCGTTGGGGCGGCCGACGATGGCAAATTTGGCGATGTCGTCGAGCTGCTCTTCCTCGTCGTCGGCCTCGGGCAGTTTCTTGACCACCTCGTCGAGGAGGTCGCCGGTGCCGTAGCCGTTGACGGCCGACACGGGATAAGGATCGCCTAAGCCGAGGCCGTAGAACTCGGGCACGTTATAGAGCCACTCGTTAGAGTCGACCTTGTTGGCGACGAGAATGACGGGCTTGCGCGACTTGCGCAGAATCTCGGCGACATGGTCGTCGAGGTCGGTGACGCCGTTCATGGCGTCGACGACAAAAAGAATCTCGTCGGCCTGCTCGATGGCGAGCTCGACCTGCTTGTTGATTTCCGACTCGAAGATGTCGTCGGAGTTGACGACCCAGCCGCCGGTGTCGACGATCGAGAACTCCTTGCCGTTCCAGTCGACCTTGCCGTACTGGCGGTCGCGGGTGGTGCCGGCGGTCTCGTCGACGATGGCCGTGCGCGACTTCGTCAGACGGTTGAAAAGGGTCGATTTGCCCACGTTAGGGCGACCTACTATTGCTATAAGCTGGCTCATTTAAGTTATCTCTTAATAATTTGTCGGCAAAATTAACGTTTTTACTCGATATAGCCAAACTGACGCAGCTTGTTCTCGCGGTTACGCCAGTTGGGCTCGACTTTGACGAAGAGCTCGAGGTAGACGCGTTTGTCGAAGAATTTCTCGATGTCTTTGCGGGCTTCTGTGCCGACGCGCTTGAGCATCGATCCGCCTTTGCCGATGAGGATGCCCTTCTGGCTGTCGCGCTCGACGTAGATGACAGCCATGATGTGGATCGAATCCTCGCTCTCATCGAACTTCTCGACGATGACCTCGGTGCTGTAGGGCACTTCTTTCTCGTAGTTGAGCAGGATTTTCTCGCGGATGATCTCGGTGACGAAGAATCGTGCGGGCTTGTCGGTGAGGGCGTCTTTGCCGAAGTAGGGCTCACCCTCGGGCAGCAGCTCGACGATGCGCGCCATGAGGTTTGCGACGTTGAAGTGCTCTTTGGCCGATATGGGGAAGATCTCGGCATTGGGGAGCATCTCGCGCCAGCGGGCGACGATGGCGTCGAGCTCATCGTTGTTCTTGAGCAGGTCGATCTTGTTGATGACGAGGAGCACGGGCACCTTCTCCTGAGCCACTTTGGCGAGGTATTCGGCGTTTTTCGAGGGGTCTTCGACAACGTCGGTGACGTAGACGAGCACGTCGGCGTCGGTCAGGGCCTCCTCGCTGAAGGCGAGCATGCTTTCCTGGAGCTTGTATTTGGGCGAGAGCACGCCGGGGGTGTCTGAGAAAACAATCTGATACTCGGGCGTGTTGACGATGCCCATGATGCGGTGGCGCGTGGTCTGGGCCTTTGAGGTTATGATGCTTATACGTTCGCCCACGAGGTCGTTCATGAGCGTCGATTTACCGACGTTGGGATTGCCGACGATGTTGACAAAGCCTGATTTGTGTGGTGTTGACATGTTGGTTATGTATTAGTTTCTTAGATCCTGCTTAACTGCAAGACTCTTTAATTAAACAATGAGCCGCAGGCTTTCGTTTTTAGACGCCGCGATATAACAGAGGTGCGCCATAGGTCTATGGCACACCTCGTGATAAGGTTAAACGGTCGCGGCTCAGAGATCCCAGACGAGATACATCGCGCCCCAGGTGAAGCCTGCGCCGAAGGCAGTCAGGATGAGCTTGTCGCCCTTCTTGAGACGGCCCTTGTATTCGTCGAGGCAGAGGGGAATCGACGCAGCCGATGTGTTGCCGTAGTGCTCGATGTTGACAAGCACCTTGTCGGCGGGGAAACCGGCGCGGTCAGAGACGGCCTCGATGATGCGGAGGTTGGCCTGATGGGGGATGAGATATGCCACATCGTCGACTGTCAGGTTGTTGCGCTTCATCACATCGAGCGACGAAGTGAGCATGTCGGTGACAGCGTTCTTGTAGACGTTGCGGCCCTCCTGATAGATATAGTGCTCGTCGGCGTCGACAGTCTCGTGAGAGGCGGGCAGCACAGAGCCGCCGGCTTTCATGAGCAGGTGTTCGCGTCCGGCTCCGTCGACATGGAAGACGCCGTCGATGACGCCGACACCCTGTTCTTCGGTAGGCTCGACAAGGACTGCAGCCGCAGCGTCGCCGAAGAGCGGACAGGTCGAGCGGTCTTTATAGTTGACCATCGACGACATTTTCTCGGCAGCGACAACGACGATCTTTTTGTTCATGCCTGAGCGCACATAGGCGGCGGCATCCTGCAGGGCGACGATAAATCCGGCGCAGGCGGCCTGGATGTCATAGCCATAGCAGTTTTTGAGTCCACAGCCTTCGGCTATAACCGATGCCGTCGAGGGGAAACGGTAGTCAGGGTTTGATGTGGCGCAGATGATCAGGTCGACGTCTTCGGGCTTGGTGCCGGTCGAAGCGAGGAGCTTTTCGACGGCCTTGATGCCGAGGTACGACGAACCGGCGCCGTCTTTCTTGAGGATACGGCGCTCTTTGATGCCGACGCGAGTTGTGATCCACTCGTCGTTGGTGTCGACCATCTGTGAGAGCATCTCATTGTCGAGGATATCGTCGGGAACATAGGAAGCGATACCCGTTATGTGAGCGTTAAGCATTGTCAGTTTTAATAAGTTTTGTTTTCAGAAAATGAAACCGTGGCGCCGGGTGTTTGACAAAAGCTCCCCTGAGCGGCGCAGACGCGGATATCAGACAGCAGCCTCTTTAACTATAGCGATTTTGCCGCGGTAGTAGCCACATTCGCCGCAAACGCAGTGATAGATGTGCCATGCGCCGCAGTTGGGGCAGATAGCGATGGTGGGTGCTACAGCCTTGTCGTGAGTTCTACGTTTTGCTGTACGAGTCTTGGATTGTTTGCGTTTAGGATGTGCGATTTCTTTTTATATTTTTTGTTTATTATTCGATATTCAAGGGGGATACCCGCTTCGCGGGCAACGCCGCGTTGTCGGCCGAGAAGCCCTTGAGGGCGTCCCAGCGGGGGTCGGGAGCGCAGTCGGTCGTGGCGTCATCGCTGTCGATCTCGTCGATTTCGTCGATTAGCTCGTTCTCGAGGTCGGCATCGGAGTCGCCCGGACGGGCGCGGTGTTTTTTCAGTATCGCGCTCATCGCGCGGTTGCATTTGCCAAGCGGGTGGACGTGCTTGATGGGTATCGCCAGCACGACCGTGTCGTATATCATGTAGGCGACGTTGAGGTAGTTGTCGCTGTCGGGAATCTCAAGCAGGGTGTCAGACTCGTCGTTGTAGCTGTCGCCATACTTGACCATGATATGATAGCCGGCGTCGACAGGAAAGTCGAGGTCGTCGAGACAGCGGTCACACAACAGCACGACCTTGCCGGTGATGGCAAAGTTGAGGTCGTAGACGTCGCCGTTATAGACGACCGTAAGTTTCACTGACAGGTCGACATCGTGGATGTCGGTGTTCTCCATGTCAGCAAAAAACTGTCTGTCAATGTGATAGTCAAATTCATGACTGCCACGGTCGAGACTTTTCAGCGGCAATTTGAATGCCGTAAACTTTCCCATTGTCGAATTAGCTTGAAAAAACTCTGCAAAGTTATAGAATATAAGTCAAATAGACAAGCGTTTGACGACGTTTTTTCGACGCAATTCTTCGGGCGGCGTCAGTTGCAGTTTCAACTGGCAAGTGCAAAATTAGCGATTTGTTTGAAAAACTCGGTCTT
>CALZQD010000225.1 GCA_945828175.1 uncultured Bacteroidales bacterium
ATGCTGATCGACAGCTCGGGGGCCGATGTGCCGAAAGCGACGACCGTCAGGCCGATAATCAAATCGCTCACTCCAAGGCGTTTGGCGACCGACGAAGCGCCGTCGGTCAGAAAATTTGCCCCTGCCAGAATCAACACCAGACCGACAACGAGCCAGACAATATCAAGAAACATTAGCTTAACTTAATAGTAATTACGCATTAAAAACCGCAAAGTAACAAAAAAACCGCCACACCTCCAAAGCCAAGGGCGAATTTAGCAAAATATCGGCGCCGCTCGTCCAAGCGTCACGGCAGTTACATCCGGGTCGAGCTCGACCCGGGCACATTAATAGTTTTGGCTGTTTGAATTATTGGTTGCGGCTGATGGTTTCTGCCAAGGAGTTCATGGTGAGGCAGGCGGCGCGGGTGATGGTGTTGTCGCTTGATGATATTGAGATGATGAGCAGACGGCCTGATTCACAAAGTTCAAAGTCATGGCCCGTAGGTTTGTAGCGTTCGCCCATGGTTTGGTTGATAATGAGGATGATTTTGCCGCCGACACTCTCGGCTTCAGCACGGATGACTTTTTCAGCCTGCGAGATGAAGGGCGATATGAGCACGCCGCCGTTGGCTGCTGTATATAGCCATTGCTGCCAATGCTGCTGACGAGTCTCTTCGTCATCACGACGATGAACGATGACAGCCTCTTTGAACGGGTTCTGCAACAAATGCATATTCCCATAAGCCTGGCAAAGACAACCGTCGATTTCAAGATTGTTGACACGGCGAAAGAACTCGGGATATGCCTGACGCACAGCCAAACGCCGCGGATTATCGCGGATATATTTCGTTGCAGTTTCAAGCTGCCGTGAGTCGGTGATTATTCTGTCATGGAAGCCTTCGACGAAAACGGTGAGACTTGGGATGCTTGAAATTTTTCGGATTTTCGATGTCGTCGCGGCTTTAATCGCCTGAATTATATCGCCAAAATGTCGGTCGATAGGCTCGGTGACTGCCATCAGGATATGTGCATGGTCGGGCATGATGGCTTTGTCGAGTATCCTGATTTGCGGGTTAAATGAGGGAGTTATGTCGATTTGTTTCTCAAGTATTGCCCCATACTCGCTGAGCGAAACGACGGCATCAGAGGGCTCCATAAAATCAAGCCTGCCGAAATCGGGGCATGACGGATGTTTGCTGACGGTAATCATATAAGTCGCCCTGTCATAGTAGCTATGCCAGAATGCTCGTTGAAGATTTGGGTTGACAGTTCCTTTCATGTGATTAGCCGATGGTATTGTTGTGCCCGGGTCGAGCTCGCCCCGGCTGTTGCAAAGTTAATGATATTTATGATACAGAGCAGCGCCCCGAAATCGTCGGTTTGCGGGTTAGAGCGATTTTTTGTAACTTTGCTTGTTAAAATCTAAATCAACCCTATTAATCAAAAAATCTCCCGTTTAATGCAGATAACTCCCTCAGAACTTCCGGCTGATGTGATGCAGGCCAAATTGCGCTTCGGCATCGTCGGTAACGCGCCGGCGCTGTTGCTCGCTGTCGAGCGGGCGATACGCGTGGCTCCGATTGACCTGTCGGTGCTCGTCATCGGCGAGAGCGGCACGGGCAAGGAGTTTTTTCCTCAGATTATCCACGCCTACAGCGCGCGCAAACATTCTAAATATATAGCAGTCAACTGCGGCGCCATTCCCGAAGGCACCATCGACTCAGAGCTCTTTGGCCACGAGAAAGGCTCGTTTACGGGCGCCGTGGCCTCACGCAAGGGCTACTTCGAGGAGGCCGACGGCGGCACGATATTCCTCGACGAAGTGGCCGAGTTGCCGCTGACGACGCAGGCGCGCCTGCTGCGCGTGCTCGAGACCGGCGAGTTTCTCAAGGTCGGCTCGTCGACGATGCAGAAGACCAACGTGCGCATCGTCGCCGCAACCAACGTCAACCTGATCAAGGCCGTCGAAGAAGGCCGCTTCCGCGAAGACCTCTACTACCGTCTGTCGACCGTCGTCATAACAATACCGCCGCTGCGCGAGCGCGGGGGCGACATCATGCTGCTGGCGCGCAAGTTCGCCTCAGACTTCAGCGAGCGCTACCGCATGCCGGCCATAACATTCAGCGACGGCACGCGCGTCGTCATGTCGCACTACCGCTGGCCCGGCAACGTGCGCCAGCTAAAGAACGTCGTCGAGCAGATGGCAATCTTCGAGTCGGGTCATGAAATCAGCGAAGCGATTGTGCGCCAGTATCTTCCAGAGAACGCCACGGTCTTCTCGCCTGTCGTCAGCGGCGAGCGGTCGCACACCTACGAGCGTGAGCGCGAGATGCTTTTCAGCATGCTTTTCAGACTTCAGAACCAAATCGAGGAGCTGACCGAGAAGGTCAACGACAAGAGCGGCAAGTTTGTCGACACCTTCGTCGAAGTCGAGCCCGACGCCAACCGCGACTGCGAGACGGCCAAGACCGGCACAGCCATCGTGAAGCTCTCTGACTTCAACCGTCCGATTGTCAACAACAGCGCTGACACCCAGGACGATATGCCGCAGTCGCTTGTCGACAACGAGCGCGAGGCCATCGCCGAGGCCCTCGAACGCAACAGCGGCCGCCGCAAAATCGCCGCCCGCGAGTTAGGCATCTCTGAACGTACACTTTACCGCAAAATAAAAGAATATGGTCTCGAATAAAACGATATCGCCCGTGCTGCGGCTGCTCGTTATGGCAATCCTCGCCGCCGTCGCCCTGCCCGGCTGCATAAGCTATAAATTCAACGGCTCGTCGATTGACTACGCCGTCTACCGCACCATCCGCGTCGCCGAATTCCCGATACGCGCGGCACTGGTCTATCCGCCTCTGCAGCAGACTTTCGAGAACGAGCTGCTCGATTATATAGCCCGCAACACGCGCCTGCAGACCGTCGACGGCCCGTCGGACCTCCAGATCGAGGGCGAGATAACAGGCTACAACCTCACGCCTCAGGCTGTGACCGAAAACGCCTACGCCTCGCAGACACGTCTGACCATCACCGTCAGGCTCAAATATACCGACAACAAGCAGGACAACAAGAACGTCGACCAGACTTTCAGCGCCTATCGCGACTTCGACAGCTCGCTGATGCTCACAGACGTGCAGGATGACCTCTGCCAGCAGATATCGAAAGAACTTGTCGAACTGATTTTCAACGCCACCCTCGGAGACTGGTAATAAGCTATGTCACAAGAATTAATCGACCGCCTGCTTGACGACGACAGCTCGCTGACCTACGAGGAGCTTGTCGAGCTCGACGAGCGGTATCCATATTTCACCCTGCCGGCGATGCTGCTGCTGAAGCGCCACGACAGCCGTCTCGACGACAGCCGCCGCGAGGCTCTGCGCGCCCGCCTGGCCGTGGCCTCGGCCGACAAGAAAGCCCTCTTCGACCTCGTCGCTCCTGCGGCCGCCGACACCGCCGGCCTCGGTTATGCTCCGGCCAAGAAGCCCGACCTGAGCACCGACAGCGCCATCGACACCTTCCTCTCGAACTACGGCAACACTTCCGACGAGGAGGTTGCGCTGCTCGAGCGCCTGATATTCAACCCGATGCCCGACTACGCCGAGATCCTCGCCGACGAGGCCGACAACGTCGACCTCAGCGCCGCGTCGACCGAGCCCGGCTCGCAGGACGCCATGATTGACGCCTTCATCAAGTCGCAGCAGAAGGCCGCCGCGCCGCGCCGCCACGTCGAAATCGCCGACGACGACCCGTCGAAGCCCAAAGCCCCCGTCTGTCTCTTATACACATCTGACGCTGCCGACGATATGCAGTGTGTAGA
>CALZQD010000226.1 GCA_945828175.1 uncultured Bacteroidales bacterium
GATTCCTCTACGTCTCGTGGGCTCGGAGATGTGTATAAGAGACAGATCTTGTTAACCGCGGGCGCCCTGCGCCCGTGGAAAGATGACCCCTCCAACTCCCCTCAACCCCGGCGGGGTTGAACTATCATCCTCGCCAGATCTTAATGACTTTACCGGTAGCCGCGTAGGCCGAGGCGCACAGCGCCGGCCTGCGCGGTAGCAAACGCCTGCAAACAAAGCGTCTGCAAGACGCTGACAGTCTCTCGAAGCCTCCGATAATTCAGATAACTCCGTTATCTCCGACCGTCCGTTATTTCGCTACGAGCCTTGCCGCAAACCCGCCGCCGGGAGCCATTTTGATTTTAAGCTTGCCGCCACCGGCAATCTCGCTCTTCTCGTGGCGGTAATCGCGGCCGATGCGCGCCGCATTGACGCCGTCGACAAACATATCGGCCTCATAAACAACCCCTTCAGGCAGGAACGAGCAGTCGATTTCCAGCTCGCGCGCGTTCCAGTCCGTGATGCCCCCGATATACCAGGTGTCGCCCTTTCGGCGCGCCGTCACGATATACTCACCGAGGCGGCCGTCGACCACTACCGTCTCGTCCCATACCGTCGGCACCGAGGCGATGAAATCGGTGCATTCACCCTCGCGCCGGTAGTTCGACGGCGTGTCGCACATCATATTCAGCGGCGAGTCAAATATCATATACAGAGCTAATTGGCGGCAGCGCGTACCCTGGCTCATCGGTTCGCTGTTGCAGGGGTAATAGTTTCCCTTCGAGGCGTTGCGCATCGCCCCCTGAGTGTAGTCCATCGGGCCGGCGGCCTGACGGATAAACGGTATCATTACGTCGTAAGTCACCTGATCGTGAGGCGCTTTGCTCCATTTCACCTGCTCGAGGCCGTTGACGCCCTCGACGTTGAGCACATTGGGGTAGGTGCGGTTGATGCCCGCCGGTTTGTGTGTGCCGTGCAGGTCGAGCACAAGGTGAAATTTGGCGCACATCTCCGCCGCGCGGGCGTTGAATGTCGTCATCTGCTGGTCGTCGCGGTCCATGAAATCGACCTTGAAGCCCTTGACGCCCATGTCGGCATAGTGGCGGCATATGTTCTCCATGTCGCGCTCGAATGCGTGGTATCCTGCCCAGAGTATTATACCTACGCCGCGCGCAGACGCATAGTCGATAAGCTGCTGAAGGTCAATCTCGTCAACCACCTTCATCAGGTCGGCCTCGCCCTTGACGGCCCAGCCCTCGTCGAGTATCACATATTCGATGCCTTTCTCGGCGGCGAAGTCGATATAAGCCTTGTAAGTATCATTGTTAACCCCTGTTACGAAGTCGACCCCGTCGATGTTCCAGTTGTTCCACCAGTCCCAGGCCACCTTGCCGGGCTTGATCCAGCTGATATCGTCGATGCGCGACGGCTCGCCCAAAAGATAGCTCATATTGCTTGCCGCTAAGTCGGCGTCGCGGTCGCTGATAACGGCCATGCGCCACGGCAGGGCCCGCGGTCCGTCGAGCTGCGCGATATAGTCTTTGCGCTCTTTTACAAGCATTTGCAAGTTGTTGTGACCTCCCTGTTTCTCCTTCTTGGGATAGGGCGCAAAGACGCCTTTCAGCGCCCCCTCATCCTTCGCTTTATTGAGGTAGAGGCCGGGATAGTTGAGGAGAGCCGACTCCGAGAGCAACACCTTCACCCCGTCGGCGCCCTCGACCACCATCGGCAGGAATATCAGTCGTCGGCTGTCGAGCGCGCTCATCGAGTCGACCGTGTAGACATTCTCAAACGAGTTGCCGAATTGCTGATCGAAGTTCTTGACTTTCTTCTTCTTAACATACGGCGCTGCAACCCGCGGCTCGCCTGCGAAGCGGTATTCGACCGTCTCGTCCTTGACCGTCACGGGCTTCTTCGACTTCGACACCCAGCGGTAGGCCACGCCATCGTCGTAGACTCGGAATACGATGTCCCAGTTCTTGTCGACCTTGACTGTCAGCTCGTTATATTTATCAGTCAACGACTCTGCGCGATAGAACGGCGACTTCACCTTCGTGTCGGCGCTCCGGCGCTCGCTCACGCGCGCTTTGGTCCCGCGGCCGGCAGTAGTGCCGTCGGCGGTCGTTATCGCCGGCAGCGACGGCTCTATGACGCATTTGCCCTTGAAATCAACCGAGTAGCTCAGATCGCCGCTGAGATTGATGTGAACGGCAATGTCGCCGTCGGGCGAACTGATGGTTACAGACTCTGCCCCGCGGCTTAAACCGCAGCAGGCTAAGACGATAAACAGTGTTGACAGTATCCTTTTCATGGTCGGTAATTTATGTCCCAAATTTAGTCAAAATTTTCTAAACCTCATCGCCTCAGACCTCCGAAATCGAACCCGCCGCCCCCGCTGCGTGTTATTTATTAGATTCAAGTATTTATTTATGAAACCGATTACCATCACTGTCGGGCGTCAGAAGATCACAACCCCCGACGACATACTTCCCTTCAGACCCATTACCCTCACCGACATGCCGCTCATCAACAGCATGTTGCAATCGTCTTCGACCCGCACCTGTGACTATACCGTCGGCGGTATCTTCATGTGGGTCAGGATGTTCGACTATCAATACTGCATCGTCGGCGACACCCTCTTCATCAAAGGTCGCTCCGAGAGCCATCCCGACCGCGTCGCCTTCTCGCTCCCCATCGGCGGCGACCTCGCCCGCGCTGTCACCCTCATCGCCGACTATTGCCGCCTCTGTGGCATAACTCCCTCATATTCGGCCATTCCCGAAGACTATATCGACCGCCTGGCCTCGCTCGCCGGCGGCACAATCGAGCGTCTCGACGGCTGGAGCGACTATATCTACAGCGCCGAGGGCCTCGCCACCCTCTCCGGCAAGCATTATATGAAAAAGCGCAACCACGTCAACCGTTTCATGGCCGACAATCCCGACTGGATCTTCGAGCCACTGACCGCCGACCTCGTCCCCGAGACCGTCCTCTTCCTCGACGGTGCCGCCTCGACAGCCGACAAAGCCGACCCTGCGATGGCTGATTATGAGCTCAAAGAATGCTTCAGGGTCCTTGCCTCGCTCTCATCTTATCCCTTCGAAGGATCCCTCCTCCGCGGCAGCGACGGCACCATAGCCGCCTTCACCATCGGCGAAGTCATCGGCGACACCCTCTATACTCACATCGAAAAAGCCGACCACCGCATCGCCGGTGCCGGCGAGACCATCAACAAACTCTACGCCGCCGAGATGCTCCGCCGCCACCCCGACCTCCGCTACATCAACCGCGAAGAAGACATGAACGACCCCGGCCTCCGCCACGCCAAAGAATCCTACCATCCCCTCATGCTCCTCAACAAATACAACCTCCTAACCTAAAGCAAAATGCATAATTCAAAATGCACAATGCATAATGCACAATGCATAATGCATAATCAACAACCAACCGCAGCACTATAGCCCTGCACCGTGCCGCGGCCGCCGCTTGCCGCCTGGAGCCCCGCGCTCTCCTCCTCCTGACCGTGGCCGCAGCTACCGGGCAAACCACTGCACTAAGGCCGGAGGCCTGATATTTTGTTAACCGCGGGCGCCCGCGCCCGTGGGAAGATGCCCCTACAAAACCTATCAACCCCGGCGGGGTTGAACATTGTCTAAAATCTTCTGTTCTTCTGCCCTTATGTTCTTCTGTTCATGATTGTGAATTGTGTATAAAAAATCCCGGCCTCTTTTCAGAAAACCGGGATTCACTCGTAGTCTTACCAGGATTCGAACCTAGACAGACAGAACCAAAAACTGTAGTGCTAC
>CALZQD010000227.1 GCA_945828175.1 uncultured Bacteroidales bacterium
GTCGAAGGCGATTATGTCACTCGGCACATAAAGCCTCACCGCGGCGCCGGCGCTTCTGTCGGCGAGCCCGCTCCACGGCGTCGGCAGGATAGCGGGACGGCATGTACCGCCGTAGATGATACGCCCGTCGGACTGATGCGGCGCCTGTGTAGCCAGAATATCGGCACGGCGGCAGCGGCAGGGATAGCAGTAGCCCGTATCGAGCAGCTTCGCCAAGGCCGCCTCATATATGTCGTGGCGACGGCTCTGGCTGTAAGGGCCCGAGGGTCCGCGATCGTCGAGGCCGCCTTCGTCCCAGTCGAGTCCGAGCCAGTCGAGGTCGTCTTCTATCTGACGCGCATATTCATATTTCGAGCGCTGGGGGTCGAGGTCCTCAATACGGAGAATCCAGCTGCCGCCCTGCCGTCTGACCGACAGCCACGACAGCAGTGCTGTATAGATATTGCCCAGATGCATTCGCCCTGTGGGCGACGGCGCAAAACGTCCTTTCATAATCACTTCTGTCATAGCTTCTTTCATTTCAGGAATCTGCCGGTGACGCTGGCGGGTGAGGCGGCGATTGCGGCGGGAGTGCCGGCGGCGACGACGCGGCCGCCTTTGGTGCCTCCGCCGGGGCCCATGTCGATGATGTAGTCGGCGTTGCGTATCACGTCGAGGTCGTGCTCGATGACTATGACTGTCGCTCCGGCCTCGACAAGATGCTGAAGCACACCTAATAAGGTCATCACGTCGAGGGGATGCAGGCCGATCGTCGGTTCGTCGAAGACAAATGCCGAATCGCTCTGCGCCTTGCCCATCTCGGCCGAGAGTTTCAGTCGCTGCGCCTCACCGCCCGACAGGCTCGGAGTCGCCTCGCCGAGAGTGAGATAGCCCAAACCGAGGTCGAGCAAGGTTTTGAGGCGCCCCTTGACCGTACGGTGGTCGGCGCAGAGGTCGACGGCATGGCGGACGTCGGTTTCCATGAGTTCGGGCAATGTAAACGATTCGCCGTGGCGGTTGATGCAGCTGACGAGCGAACAATCGTGGGAATAGCGGGTGCCGTGGCACTCGGGACAGGGGATGTCGACGTCGGGCAGGAACTGGATGTCGAGGCTGACCGAGCCGGTGCCGTCGCAGACGGGGCAGCGAAGGCTGCCGGTATTATACGAGAAATCAGATGCTTTATAGCCATACATGCGGGCGTCGGCCGTGGCGGCGTAGATCTTGCGCAGCTCGTCGTGGATGTTGGCGTATGTGGCGACGGTCGAACGCACGTTGGCGCCAATCGGCGTCGAGTCGATGAGTTTGACATGCTTGATGCCCTCAGCCTCGATGCGTTTTACATGAGCGGGAAGCGCGTGGCCGTCGAGCCGGGCCTGCAGTCCGGCGACAAGGCTTTCGAGTATCAGCGTCGTCTTGCCTGAGCCCGACACGCCGGTGACGACCGTGAGCCGGCCTTTGGGAATATCGACCTCGAGTGGACGGACAGTGTGGATTGCGTCGGTCGAGATATGGATGCAGCCTTCTTCGAAAATATCCTCGGCGGGGATTTCGGGGCGCAGACGACCGCCGGCCTTCCCGGCGAGGAAGGGTCCGATTTTCGACTCGGGGTCGGCTTCGATGGCGGCGACAGAGCCCTGAGCGATGATGCGGCCACCGTCTTCGCCCGCGTCAGGCCCCATCTCGATGATATGGTCGGCGACGCCGAGAATCTGTGTATCATGGTCGACGAGCACGACAGAGTTGCCGTCGGCGACGAGGTCGTTCATCACGCCGACGAGGCCGATGATATTGGCCGGATGGAGGCCGATCGACGGCTCGTCGAGCACATAGAGCACGCCTGTCGTGCGGTTTCTGACAACGCGGGCGAGCTGCATACGCTGGCGCTCGCCGGTCGAGAGCGTCGACGTGGCGCGGTCGAGCGTGAGATAGCCGAGACCGAGGTCGAGCAGGCGGCGCGCCGTCAGCAGATAAGAGTCGCAGATGCTCCGGGCCATGGGCCGCATATCTTCGGGAAGCGTCTCGGGAACACCCCGGACCCACTCGACGCTCTCGGCGAGTGTCATCTCGCAGGCGGCGTCGAGACCTATGCCGCACAGGCGCGGAGCGCGGGCTTTTTCAGACAGGCGCGTACCGTGGCAGGCCGGACAGAGTCCCTGATGAAGGAAGCGGGCGACGCGCTTCATGCCCTTGTCGTCCTTGACCTTGGCAAGGGCGTTTTCTACCGTATAGACGGCGTTATAGAATGTGAAGTCGAGCTCGACGGGCTGGTCGGAGCTCTTGGCCCTGTAGAGGATATGCTTCTTCTCGGCCGGACCGTCGAAGACGATTTCGCGCTCTTTCGGCGTCAGCTGATTGAAAGGCACGTCGGTGCGCACGCCCATGGCGCGGCAGACATCGGTCATGAGCGACCACATCAGCGTCTTCCACGGCGCCACGGCGCCCTCGTCGATTGTCAGAGTCTCGTCGGGCACAAGAGTCGAGCGGTCGACGGTCATCACCGTGCCCGTGCCGCCGCAACGCTCGCAGGCGCCTGTGCTGTTAAACGAGAGGTCTTCGGCCGACGGACCGTAGAACGCCGTACCGCAATTATCGCATATCAGCTCATGCTCGGCCGCCACATCAAGCGACGGCGCGTGATAGTGGCCGCATTGGGGGCAGCGGTTGCTCGCAAGGCGCGAGAACATCAGGCGCAGGCTATTCAGCAACTCTGTGCCGGTGCCGAATGTACTTCTTATGCCCGGCACACCGGGACGCTGATGCAAGGCTATCGAAGCCGGGATATAGAGAATCTCATCGACATCGGCCTTGGGCGCCTGAGTCATGCGGCGGCGCGTATAGGTCGACATGGCCTCGAGATAACGCCGCGACCCCTCGGCATATAGCACGCCGAGCGCGAGCGACGATTTGCCCGAGCCCGACACGCCGGCGATGCCGACGATGCGGTTGAGAGGTATGTCGACGTTGATATTCTTGAGATTATGTACCCGCGCACCGCGAACCTCAATATTTTTGACAGGTTTGTATCCCATAATAAATGAATCGGTTATCTGCTAAAAATCATTCCATATCCGGCTCGTCGCCCTGGTTGCCGGGGTCGTAGGCCGGCAGGACGGGCGTCTTAGGCTTCTCGGGCTGACGGGGCGCCTCTGTTTTCTGTTCGGGCTTGTCGAGCTGCTTCGGCTCGTCCTTTAGTTCGGGCTTATCGACCTTCTGCTCAGGCTTTTCCTCTTCATCATCGGTGACTTCTTCGAGCACGCCGTCGACGATAATGTCGCCGCCGCTGCTGTCTTTCAGGCGCTCGTCGGCGGCCTCGTCGGCCTCGTCGAGGGTCTCGATTTCCTCGGGCTGGAGGAGTCCGGCCTGAGCGTCGATATAATTCTGACTTTCAAGATATTTAAAGTAATCGTCGAACGAGCGGCCTTCGTTGATAAGCTTTTCGAAATTGCCGACGCCCATAGGTATTGGCCGCACGCCCTTGGGCAGCTTGAACTCATCGGAGGCGGCCATGACGCGGCGGTAGTGGTTGAGCTCGTCGAGGCTGTCGAAGCCGCGGACGATGACCATGCCGAGGCGTCCGAAATTCATCTGCTCGATGTCGAAGTCCTTGACGACAAACGACTTGAAGTTATGTCGCGCAATCTCGTAGATGAGAGCGTTGCCCGGCACCTCGGCTGTGTCGTAGACGAAGACGAGGAGCTGATTGGTGTTGGGGTCGAGGTCGAAGACGACGGGGTCGAGCGACGTACTGTCGTTGGGATTCTCGCTCAGGCGGATGTCCCAGAACATACCGC
>CALZQD010000228.1 GCA_945828175.1 uncultured Bacteroidales bacterium
CGAGATCTTCACTCTGGATTTGGTCGGCAGTGTCTGATGTGTTTAAGAGACAGCACGCAGACCGTCGACCTCGCCCAGTTAGGCACCACGTTCGGCATCGACCCCGACCTGTTCACCCACAAAAAATCGCCCATGCAGGCCACCTTTAGCCCCATCACCGGCGCCCTCCTCTCACTCGAGCCCCTCTCAGCCGAATAACTGCCCCAGCCCCCCCCGCCATTGTTGCTATTACAGACACTGTCTTCATTGTCCTCTGTGGGCCATAGACTCAATTTAGGCCGCAAATACGATATCAACTTGGGTGCCGGTATATACTTGAAATGCAACTGATTGAGACGTCTAAAATGCCAAGCCGTAGCTTGCAGTCAGGGTTGGTATTGTGCTTAGATTGAATGTCAAGGTCGGCGGGATGATGCAAATTATTTGACCTTCTCGAATATTATACGTATCTTTGTATTACTAAATAGTGTGCCAAGGCACAATTTTAAGTAATAGAATGAAGATAGAAAGACCTGTTTATCTCAACAAGCTCATAGGCTGTAGGCATAACGGTATGATTAAAGTTGTCACCGGTATAAGACGTTGTGGCAAATCATTCCTATTGTCCGAGCTTTATGCCGATTGGCTTAAAACGCAAGGCGTACAAACCGATCACATAATAACAATTAATCTGGAGGATAGGCGTAATCGAGAACTCCGTGACCCCGATGCGTTGCTTAATTATATCGACTCTCAACTGCGAGATGAAGAGCAATACTATGTAATGATAGATGAAATTCAGCATGTTCCGGAATTTGAGGATGTGTTGAATAGTTATCTGCATATCAAGAATGTAGATGTGTATGTTACCGGAAGCAATGCTCGGTTTCTATCCAAAGATGTAATCACTACTTTCCGTGGTCGAGGCTATGAAATTAAAGTACATCCGCTTAGTTTCAGTGAATACTATCCTGTCAGCGGACTAAGCATGACCATGGCTCTACGTCAGTATATGTTATTCGGAGGCTTGCCTCAGGTTGTTCAATTAGGGACGGACGAACAAAAATCGGAATTTCTAAAGAGTCTGATGGAACATACGTATCTTAGAGACGTAGTTGACCGATATAAAATCAGAAATACCAATGTGATGGATGAATTACTTAACATTTTGGCTTCGTCCATCGGGGGACTCACCAATCCGACCAAGCTTGCTAATACGTTCGAGAGCGTAAGGCACGAGAAGGTGGGAAATAAAACGATTTCAGCATATATAGATTATCTGTGTGACTCTTTCATCATGGAGAGGGCCGCACGATATGACATTAAAGGCAAGAAGTTAATCGACAGCCCGTATAAGTATTATTTTATGGATGAGGGTATGCGAAATGCACGCTTGAATTTCCGTCAAGTTGAGTTCCCTCACTTAATGGAAAACCTCATCTACAACGAGTTGCGCATTATGGGCTTCAACGTGGATGTCGGAGTTGTGCCCATACAGCGTAGGCTCGCCGACAATAGGCGTGAACGCGTTCAACTTGAGGTGGATTTTGTTTGCAACCTTGGAAGCAGACGATATTATATCCAGTCGGCATATCGGATGCCAGACGAGGAGAAATTCCAACAAGAAGAAGCGTCGCTGAGGAATATTGATGATTCTTTTAAAAAGATTATAATTGTAGGAGAAGAAACGCCTGTCCTTAGAACAGAAGCAGGGACTACAATTATGAGTATTTACGATTTTCTTTTGAAAGATAATTCCTTAGAGCTATAATCAATAAATTGAATATAAACGAGTTAAAATTTGTTGGTAAATATATAAGAATTTACAATGGCTGTTTTACGCCGCCGATGCGAACCTTCGTGTCGGCGGATTGTTTTTATTGAAGCATCACATCTTTATCCATAGTACGGGCCTTGGGCCTGATTTCTCACATTATGCTTCACAAGATATTGAATTTGCGTATTGCCGCGGCTGTCGCGGGCCTGTTGTCGGCCACGTTGTGCCGTGGCGCCGAGCCGACGTTGGACGATATCGCCGCGCGGCTTGCATCGTATGGCTGCATTGGCGGGTCGGTGCGCTATGAGGTGTCGTTGCCGTCGTCGCCCGACCCCGTGACATACGACATCGCCCTTCAGCAGGGGCCCGGCGACGTCCTTGCCCCGGCCTCGTACATTATAGAGTGGACTCTCTCGGCCGGCAGCGGCAACAAAGGCTTTGCCGCCTATGGCGACGGAAATCATTTCCGCTACCGCGACCTCAGGCTGCAGGAGTATCACTACGAGGCCGACAGCGTGCCCTTCAGTATCGGCAAGGGCGTCCAGAACCAGGCGCAGTTTGTCGAGCTGCTGCCGGCATACCTTGGCGCGCAGCTGCGCGAGATGGCATCTGACACGACCTATGTCTGCCGCCTGTCGCAGTCGGGCGACCGGCTGAGTCTGCGCGGCGTCAACCGCGTGCGCGGATACGACGCCCTTGAGTTCGACTACGTTTTCGATGCGACAACCATGCTGCCCGAGCGGTACAGCATTGTCTACAACCCGGCCTCCATCACCGAGCAGGAGGTGACGGCACGCTTTACCTGGGACGAACCCGGCAAGGCCGACTGTCCCGATGTGTCGGAGACGGCTCTGATAGCACGCTACCCCGGGGTATTCGAGAAGTTCAGAACCTCCAATTTTCGTGTCGAGAGCATGGCGGGCCAGGCTCTGCCTGAGTTCACCGCCCCCACGCTCACCGGCGAGCGCTACACCTACAACCGCGGCCGGGGCTTCCACACCCCGACGGTGATAGCCTTCATCGACCCGGAGGTAGAGACCGCCGCGCAGACAGTGGCGGCGCTGAGGCAGGCCGCCGACATGTCGGCCTCGGACCTCGACATCATCTACGCTTTTATGTCCCGGGAGGCCGATGCCGTCGAGCCTGTAATGGGATACGACGGCACGCGCATGGGCGAATATGTCCTTACCGGCGCCCGGTCGATGTTCCGCGACTTCGGCATCACGGCCTGTCCGACAGTCCTGGTCTGCAACAGGGCGGGGGAGGTGAAACAAATAATAACGGCGTACAACAAAGACCTACCCACGATTGTTATACAACAAACATCGGTAAGCGACTGACAGCTGCCGTCCACCCTTGCCCCTCACCGCGGGCATCGCGAGAATACACTTTTTTACTTCAACTTTATCTTCTCTAATATGCAGACTGTTTATTTCCAAGGTACGCCCTGTCACACAGACGGCACCATGCCCGGTGTCGGCGAAAAAGCATCATGCTATAACCTTGTCACCAAAGATCTTAAAGAGATTACCTGTATGGACTTCAAGGGCAAGACCGTAGTCCTCAACATCTTCCCCTCGCTCGACACATCGGTTTGCGCCATGTCGGTACGCCGTTTCAACCAGGAGGCCGCACGCTTCAAGGACGTTGTGGTGCTGTGCGTGTCGATGGACCTGCCCTTCGCCGCCCAACGCTTTTGCACCGCCGAGGGCATCGACGACGTTATCGTGGCCTCGGCCTTCCGCTCGCCCACATTTGCCCAGAAGTTCGGCGTGCTCATTGTCGACGGACCTCTTGCCGGCCTGCTCACCCGTGCCGTCCTCATCCTTGACGGCGACCGCCGCGTCATCTACCGCGACATGGTAGGCGAAATCACCAACGAGCCCAACTACGAAGGCGCCATCCGTGTCCTAGAAGGCCTCGAGGGTAAGTGAAACGGCCGTTGGATGAATTGGTCTAATAAGACAAATTGGTCTAATT
>CALZQD010000229.1 GCA_945828175.1 uncultured Bacteroidales bacterium
ACACTGCATATCGTCGGCAGCGTCAGATGTGTATAAGAGACAGCGGCAACACCCTGCTCGCGATAAAGCGCGCCAACAAGTATTTCCCGGTCATGGCGCCGATACTCAAGGCCAACAACATTCCGCTCGATTTTCTCTACCTCGCCGTCGTCGAAAGCACGCTCAACCAGCGCGCCTACTCGGGCGCGAAAGCTGCAGGCCTCTGGCAGTTCATCGCCCCGACAGCGAAGCAGTATGGCCTCGAAGTCAGCGACGAGGTCGACGAGCGCTACAACCTCGAGAAGGCGACAGCCGCCGCTTGCCGCTATTTCAAGAAAGCATATGAGAAATACGGCAACTGGGAGTCGGTCATGGCTTCGTATAACGGCGGCATGAGCCGAATTTCTAACGAACTCGACAAGCAATATGTCAACAGCGCCTTCGATTTATATCTCACTGACGAGACTTCGCGCTATCCATTCAGAGTTATGGCACAGAAATTGCTAATGGAGAATCCGGAGGCTTATGGTTACAAAATCAGCTCCGATCAGCTCTACCGCCCTGTCGACTGTGACATCGTCACTGTCAGCGGCCCTGTCGAAGACTGGCCGGCCTGGGCGAAACAGCATGGCATCACATTCGCGCAGCTCCGCGAAGAGAACCCGTGGATCAGAGCCAAGTCACTGACCAACAAAGTCGGCAAGACATATAAGGTGAGAGTGCCCAAGAAGGGCGCGCTCATCAGAGACAATCAGCCGAAAACGGTTTTTAAGGTAAAATAACGACATGCCAACAACAGACAAGACAACGAATACTAAAATAAACACACCCGATTTCACCGATACGGTCCACGTCATCGGTGCAAGAGAAAACAACCTCAAGAATATTAGCGTCGACATACCGCACGACAAGCTGACAGTCATCACCGGCCTCAGCGGCAGCGGCAAATCGTCGCTCGCTTTCGATACGATCTATGCCGAGGGACAGCGGCGCTATATCGAGACATTCTCGTCATATGCCCGCAACATGCTCGGCTCGCTCGAGCGCCCTGATGTCGACCACATCAGCGGCCTCAGTCCTGTTATAGCCATCGAGCAGAAGACCATCAACAAGAATCCTCGAAGCACCATCGGCACGACGACCGAAATCTACGATTTCCTGCGTCTGCTCTACGCCCGCATCGGCCGCGCCCGCAGCTATCTCAGCGGTCAGGAGATGGTCAAATATACCGAAGACAAAATCGTCTCGCTCATACTCGACAAATTCGGCGGCCACAAGGTCTACATCCTCGCGCCGCTCATCAAGAACCGCAAAGGCCATTACAAGGAGCTTTTCGAACAGCTGCGCAAGAAAGGTTTCCTCAACGTCCGTGTCGACGGCGAACTCAAGGAAATCACCTACGGCATGAAGCTCGACCGCTATAAAAACCACAGCATCGAACTTGTCGTCGACCGTCTGAAAGTATCCGACAAAGATCTTCAGCGTGTGCGCGACACCGTCAGCGACGCTCTGCGTCAGGGCGACAAGCAGCTCATGGTCTACGATGTCGAGCTCGACACCATATCGCATTACAGCCAGCATCTTATGGACCCCGTCTCGGGCATCTCATATCGCGAGCCGGCGCCTCATAATTTCTCGTTCAACTCACCACAGGGCGCCTGCCCGTGCTGCAAAGGTCTCGGCCGCGTCAATCTCGTCGACATCGCCAAGATAATTCCCGACGACAGTCTGTCGATTCACGACGGCGCCATCGTCCCTCTCGGCAAGCACAAAAACAGCATGATTTTCTGGCAGATTTCAGCCATTTGCGAGAATTATGGCTGTAATCTGAAAACACCCGTCAAGGATTTGCCTCCTGAGGCGCTCAACGATATACTCAACGGCACCACCGATCGTCTGCAGCTCAAAAACGAGACCATGAGTACGCTGAATTATTTCAGCACCTATGAAGGTCTCATCAAATACATCGAGATGCAACAGGACGACGACGCGACTTCGGCTGCGCAGAAATGGAGCGGCCGCTTCTTCACCAAATCGGTCTGTCCCGAATGTCACGGCGACCGTCTCAACCGCGAAGCATTGCATTTCTTTATCGATGACAAGAACATCGCCCAGCTCTCACGTCTCGACATCGCGTCGCTCTATCAGTGGATTTCAGGCCTCCACGAGCGCCTCGACAACAAAGACCGCCTGATTGCCGCTGAAATAATCAAAGAGATTTCATCGCGACTGAAATTCCTCCTCGACGTCGGCCTCGACTATCTTCAGCTCAACCGCGACTCGTCGACCCTCTCTGGCGGCGAAAGCCAGCGCATCAGGCTCGCCACACAGCTCGGTTCAGAGCTCGTCAACGTTCTCTACATCCTCGACGAACCGAGCATCGGCCTGCATCAGCGCGACAACCACCGCCTCATCAACTCGCTCAAGAAGCTGCGCGATGCCTCCAATTCAATTATCGTTGTCGAGCATGACAAAGACATCATGCTCGAGGCCGATTATATCATCGACATCGGTCCAGGCGCCGGCAACAAGGGCGGCGAAGTGGTCTTTGAAGGCACTCCGGCCAAGATGCTCGAGGCGGGCACGCTGACATCCGACTATCTCAAGGGCAAGAAGACTATTGCTCCGCGTCTGCCCCGTCGCAAAGGCAACGGCAAGCAGCTGATGCTCAAAGGCTGCACAGGCCACAATCTCCGTGACGTCGACCTGACTCTCAATCTTGGCACTCTCACCTGCGTCGCAGGCGTGTCGGGCAGCGGCAAGTCGTCGCTCATCAACTCGACGCTCCAGCCCATACTTAGCAAGAAATTCTACCGCTCGCTGCAAGAGCCCCTGCCCTACAAAGAAATCATCGGCATCGACAATATCGACAAGGTCGTCACGGTCGACCAGTCGCCGCTCGGTCGCACGCCGCGTTCAAATCCCGCGACATATACCGGTGTTTTCTCTGATATCCGCTCGCTCTTTGTCAATTTGCCCGAAGCCAAAATCAGAGGTTATCGTCCGGGGCGCTTCTCATTCAACGTCGCAGGCGGTCGATGTGAGGCATGCAGCGGCAACGGCTACAAGACTATCGAGATGAATTTCCTTCCCGATGTACTCGTTCCCTGCGAGGTCTGTGGCGGCAAGCGCTACAACCGCGAGACTCTCGAAGTCAGATACAAAGGCAAATCTATTGCCGACATTCTCGACATGACTATCGACAAGGCGGTCGAATTCTTTGCCGGCATCCCGACGATTCTGAAAAAGATAAAAGTCTTGCAGGAAATCGGCCTTGGATATATCAAGCTCGGACAGCCGTCATCGACACTCTCGGGCGGTGAGAACCAGCGTGTCAAACTTGCGACCGAACTCGCCAAGAAAGACACCGGCCGTACGCTCTTCATCCTTGACGAACCGACGACCGGTCTCCACTTCGACGACGTCAATACGCTGCTAAACATCCTCAATCGCCTCGTCGACAAAGGCAACACGGTCGTTGTCATCGAACACAACCTCGATGTCATCAAATGCAGCGACTACGTCATCGACATGGGCCCCGGCGGAGGCGAGCACGGCGGTTACATCGTCGCAACCGGCACACCCGAAGGAATCGCCTCCGGCGACTCCCCCACCGCTCCCTACCTCGCCACCGAACTCTCCCTCCTCGCAAAAGCCAAGGCATGAAGAAGGTTACTGTAATATAGTTTAATTCAATTTATTAGTGTAAAATTCCTGCATATCACGGCAGGAATTTTATATTTTTCTA
>CALZQD010000230.1 GCA_945828175.1 uncultured Bacteroidales bacterium
TAATGATATAATAATCTAGACATATGACCAAGAAGAATCAGATACAGATTTTCAATGACCGTAAAGTCAGAACTGTTTGGGACAGCGAAACCGAAGAATGGTATTTTTCCGTAATAGATGTGGTGGGCGTTCTTACAGATAGTAAAGATCCCGCGATTTATTGGAAAGTGCTGAAAAACAGCCTTAGAAAAGAGGGCAACGAAACCGTTACAAATTGTAACCGGTTGAAACTCCCTGCTGCTGACGGCAAAATGCGTCTGACTGATGTCGCAACAACAGAGCAGATGTTTCGTCTCATCCAGTCGATACCATCGCCGAAAGCCGAGCCTTTCAAGCAGTGGATGGCGCAAGTGGCCGCAACCAGACTCGACCAGATGCAAGATCCTGAGCTTTCTATCGAACAGGCCGTAAACGACTACCGCCGCTTGGGTTATTCTGAAGAATGGATAAACCAACGTCTCAGAGGTATTGAAACGCGAAAGATGCTCACCGACGAATGGAAACGTGGCGGTGTAAAAGACTGGCAATATGCAAGTCTGACTGATATTATTACGCAACAGTGGAGTGGCATGACAACCAAAGAATACAAAGGTTTCAAGGGTCTGCGTAAAGAAGGGTTGCGTGATAATATGACCAACGTAGAACTTGCGCTAAACATGCTTGCCGAGGCATCTACAACTGAAATTTCCAAGCAACGTAATCCGAAGCTCTATACCCAACATGTAAATATAGCCCGCAGCGGAGGAAAAGTCGCCAAAGCGGCGCGAGAAGAATTGGAATCGCGACTCGGTCATAGCGTGATATCTAAGAAAAAGGCTTCTGACTATCTCTCCGGCGAAGAACCGCCTAAGGAAATCGAATAGAGTGGTATATAAAATATGTAGAAAGGCGTCGCGCTGCGACTTCGAGCGCGACACCACCGGAATGCGATAGTCTCCCGAATATCGCAGTGTTAGCGAGGTGGTTACGGCTACGGGCGGGAGCCCGCAGCCTCCCGGGGCTTCGCGAGAGTGGATTTAAGAACATAAGAACACAAGGGCATAAGAACAGAAGATTTTAAAATTATTTCTTATGTCCTTATTTACTTATGTCCTTATGTTCCTTAATCGTGCATTGTGCATTGTGCATTGTGCATTGTGCATTGAATAATTCTTATGTTCTTGTGTTCTTATGCCTTTTGTTCTTTCGCGCCAAAGACCGCATCAGACGGTCGTTTTCGTGCGTGGGGCGGGATGAAAATTAACAGCATTATGTTAAAATTTCGCCAAATGATTTTTCAAAATTCTACGATTTATGTTATTTTTGCGCAGCAATTCACTGATTTTAAAAATAATTGTTTAATTTTGCAAAATCGTTTGTCTATATCCGATAATTCACATCAATAATAAACCAAAATAAATAATTAGCACATCCTATGAAAATTTTTACCCCGAAATCATCTGCTATAGCCCTTGCCGTAGCTGCCGCGACGCTTGCCGCAGGCGCGGTCGTCAGCGATCCGCGCGATTTCGACCTGACGAAACTGCGCTATCGCGTCGAGCCGTCGTCGGTGTTCAAAAATAACCGCGCGCAGGCCGTTGAGCGCGTCGGACGCATTCTCGACGGCGACCGTCAGGCGACGATGACCCGCGCCGAAGCCGCGTCATCGGAGGCACCCGCGCCCGTGCTGACCCTCGGCCCCGCGAACAACCTCGGCGACATCGACGGCCCCGACGGTCAGCGCTGGTACTACACGGCCTCGTTTGTCAACGAAGAGATACCGCCCCACGACAACGTCGTCTTCACCGACTACATCCTTCAGGAATACTCTTTTGATATCTATGACAGCGACATGAAATATGTCGGCACGATCAAAGACAAGATGGACTACCGCGACGACGAGGTGAGAGTGCCGCTGTGCGAGCTGACGCCCGTCATCACGCGCAACTTCTTCAACACCGACGACAAGCTCGAGCTCATTGTCGGACTCTCTGTCAACGCCGCTCCGGGCTACAACCACTACCGCTCGTTAGTCTACTCGCTCAACGGCAAGAAAGACAGCCAGGGTTATGACGAGCCCGTCTATGAAATAGAGCGCCTTGTCGGCGATGTAGCCGAAGGCAAAGCGGCCGGCGGCAAAGACAACTACTATATCACGTTTATGAGCGACGTCTCCGACTTTGCCGGCGAGGCCGACGAAGAGTCGTTCTGGGAATACCTCTGCGCCCAGAAGATGCGCTTCGAGATCTATGGCCGCGCGCTCTCGGCCGAGGGCCCGCGCCGCCTGCTCGACATTGCCATCCCCGTGATTCAGCTCCAGGGCGACCAGGAGAACCATCCGTCGATCATCTCGACAAACCACGGCGACGACACCTATATAATGATCGGCCACTACGAGCAGCCCTTCTATAACCGCTACGACAATCCGATGTCCGACGACTTGACGCAGCGCGAGGACAACAACCTCATCATCGACCTCTACAAGAGCGCGGGCGACGAGCTCGTCCACAGCTCGAC
The DNA here is from genome assembly GCA_945828175.1 of uncultured Bacteroidales bacterium. GTDB lineage: Bacteria > Bacteroidota > Bacteroidia > Bacteroidales > Muribaculaceae > CAG-873. The sequence goes on from CALZQD010000230.1 coordinate 2,497, forward strand.
GTCGACCATCCCCGTCGTGCGTGACCTCATGGCTGACACTGACGGCAACCCGACGGCGCTCTTCTCATACTACTGCGTCGGCGGCCTGCGCCACCGCGAGGACATCCTCTTCGACGCCCCCGGCGCCACGGCCGGCAAGCCCTGGTTTTTCGTCACCCGCTCTAACTATCAGATCTCGACCGACAGCACCATCGACTCATACTTCACCTACTCGCACGAGGGCGAGCGCAAGGCGACACTCTTCGAGTATGCCCTCGGCTCGACCGCCATGGGCGACATCGCCGGCTTCGAGCCGCAGCAGATGTTCCTCAGCAAAGGCCCCTGGGGCTATCAGTTCAGCTTCGTCGACCTCTACTCAGGCAAGACAACCGCTGAGATAGACTACGAATATTCATACGACCCCGACTCCGACGCCGAGATGCTGACGGCCAACCTCGCCCGCACCCCCGACGGCAAGTCGTATAAATATGTCTGCGAGATGCGCTACCCGCTCGTCGACGACCAGGAGAACAACATCATGCGCTTCATCTGGATCAACGCCGACGGCAGCTTCGACCACATCGACAACGTCAACATGGGCAAAGGCGTCGCCTACGCCCAGAGCTATATGTCGACCGGCTCGCTCGCCCCGCACGCCTACTCGGTCAGCGACGTGCCTACCTACATGATGCTCGTCAAGCGCAGCACCTCGACCGAGGTGAAGATCGAAGAGCTCCTCATAGCCCAGAAAATCACGGCTGAAATGCCCGAGGGCAAGACCTTGCTGAGCCTCGGTCCCGACGACAAGGGCGCCCTGGGCGGCATCGTGCCCGAGTTCGGCGCCAATCCGCGTCTGATGATCTACCGCACGGACTCTCACAGCTATACGCTCGATGTCTACAACCTGCCTCTCGACGGCGACGGCGCCGGAGTCAGCGACATCGCGGCCGCCGCGGGCGACGGCTTCACCCTCGACGGCACGACCCTCAGGGCCGACGGCACCGTAACGCTCTACACCGTCGCCGGAGCCATCGCAGCCTCGGGCGAGGGCTCGATCGACCTCTCGACGGTCAACCCCGGCATCTATATCGTCACTGCCGGCGGCAAAGCAAGCAAGATTCTTATCAAATAACTATTCTATAAATTTTTATTAATAATGAAAAAGCTTTATTCATTAAGTCTGCTGCTCGTGATGCTGCTCGGCCTGGGTTTCAACGCCTCGGCCCTGTCGGTCACCTTCGAG
>CALZQD010000231.1 GCA_945828175.1 uncultured Bacteroidales bacterium
ACACACTGCATATCGTCGGCAGCGTCAGATGTGTATAAGAGACAGGGCGAGAGTGGCGTTGTCGGCGCAGGCAGGCATAAGCACGGCCTGATAAATCCAGCCTTTGAGTGTAGTGACGCCTGATTCGACAGCGGCATAAGGCACTTTGATTGCGCCTATGATGATGCTGAGCACGGCGCCGAGGCAGTACATGAACAGCGGATTGATGCCGAAAGCCTCGAAGAAGCGGCACCAGCGGCGGTAGCCCTTGATGTCGATAATCCAGATGAGCAGGCCGAGGAAGCTCGATGCGAGGCCGCAGGTGGTGAGCACGAATGTCGGCGACCAGATCTTTTTGTTGATAGGAATGCCGAAGTCGAGGAGGAAACCGCTGAAAGTCAGTATCGTGCCTATGATGAATAGTTTGTTGATGCGCAGGTTGTTGTCTTTGGTGGCAACGATTATGCCGCCGCAGACAAAGCCGATGAGCATATGGGCGATGGAGGGCAGGGTGCTCAGCAGGCCTTCGGGGTCGAATTTGAGCGATTCGCCGCCGACGTGGTCGGTATACATATGGTCGGGGCCGAGCACAGCGTTGTCTACTATGGCGATGACGTTGTTTGAAGCAAACTCGAAGCCGTTGCCGACGAAGAGTATCACGGCATAGACTACGAGCATGCCGGCGATAAACCATGGCAGCGCCTTTTTGCTCAGCGCCAGGGCTATCAGCGAGCCGAAGCCGTAGCAGATTGCCAGTCGCGGCATGACGCCGAGGATGCGGATGTGGTCGAATGTGAAGACCGCTTCAGCCAGAGCTTTGCCTGATGTGATGCCGCGCAGGAACATGCCGAACCATGCTATGGCCAGACCGATGGCAAAGATGACGACCGTGCGGCGGCATATCTTCCACAGCGTCGCGCCTGAGAATTTAAAATCGTATTTGCGGAGTGAGAAGTAGGTCGAGATTCCCATTATATACATGAAGAACGGGAATACGAGGTCGGTCGGCGTCAGTCCGTGCCATTGGGCATGTGCCAGCGGGGCGTATATATGGCCCCACGATCCCGGATTGTTGACCAGAATCATGCCCGCGATGGTGATGCCTCGGAGAATATCGAGGGCGAGCAGGCGCTGAGGACGTTTGGCCGTTGTCTGTTGTTTGTCTGACATAAAATCGATTAAATGTGATAGAGTTGGTTATGTGGTTTTTTATTTCTTCGGTTTGGTGCAGCGGTCGACCAGATATGCGATTGATTTGTAGTTGATGCCGCTGTTTGTCGTCAGGCCGATTTCGCAGGTCCTCGAGTTTGAGTAGCCTTCGGTGACATGGGCTTTCTCGAGAGCCGGGCGGAGCTTGCGCAGACCCCATTTGTTGAGCTCGGGGCGGGTGAAGCCCTTGTCGCCGGCGAAGCCGCAGCAGCCGACCTCGGCGGGGACGGCGACGCCGGTGGCGCACATCGAGGCGAGGGTGACAATCTTGTCGGTCAGGCCCATCAGGCGCGACGAGCAAGTGACGTGGACGGCGACAGAGACGTCTTCGCGGCTGAAGTCGAGATGCGGCGCGAGGAAGTCGTGGATAAACTCGGCGCCCTCGTAGAGTTTGATGCTCTTGATATGGTTCTTCATGCGGTGGAGGCAGGGGCTCTGGTCGCAGAATACCGGGTATTTGCCGTTCTGCGAGGCCTTGAGCAGGGCGCGCTCGAGTTCGGCTGTCTTGTTGTCGGCGATGTCGGGCATGCCCTTGCTCTCCCATATCATGCCGCAGCAGAGCTCTTTCATGTTCTGGGGGAAGATGACCTCATAGCCGGCCTTGTTGCAGAGCGAGACCATGACGTCGACCAGCGGACGGCGGTCGTCGTCGCCCTTGGCGGGAGTGACGCCCATCGTGCGGTTGATGCAAGAGGGGAAGTAGACGGCTTTGCGGGGCTCGGCAGGCTGCTCTTTTTTCTTGAAGCTGTATGGCTTGGGCAGCGAGGCGGTCCACAGCGGCATGCCGATTTTGTGGAGCCCGCGGCCGAGCGAGTTGACGGCATTGCCGCCAATGACAGAGCGGGCGAGGTCTGCGGCGCCGAGGGCGAGGCGCAGGCCGCTCTCGACGGTCGGGAGCTTGTCGGCGCACCATTTGCCGAGGTTGTATCCGGCCGAGCCCGAGGGCAGCGCTTTCTCGCGCAGATGGTGGATGAGGTCGGCGGTGTTGATTTTCATCGGGCACGAGGTGCTGCAGAGGCCGTCGCCCGCGCAGGTCTCGCAGCCGTAGTAGACAAATGCGTCCTTCAGGCGTTTGAGGCGCTCGGGGTTTTCGCCGGTCTCGGTCAGGCGCGAAATCTCGCGGCTGACGATGATGCGCTGGCGGGCCGAGAGGGGGAGGCCGCAGCTGACGCAGTTGATTTCGCAGAAGCCGCACTCTATGCAGCGGTCGACGTCGGGGTCGGTCAGCGGCAGCGGCTTGAGGTTCTTGATATAACACTCGGGGTCGTCGTTGAAGATGACACCGCGGTTGAGTATGTTCTCGGGGTCGAAGGCGCGTTTGACGCGGCGCATGACCTCCCAGGCTTTGTCGCCCCACTCTGAGCGGACGAAGGGAGCCATGTTGCGGCCTGTGCCGTGCTCGGCCTTGAGCGAGCCGTGGAAACGGTCGACGACGAGATGTTCGATGTCGAGCATCAGTTTGCGGTAGCGGTCGATGTCGGCCTGAGTCTTGAACGACTGGGCGATGATGAAGTGGTAGTTGCCTTCGAGGGCGTGGCCGTAGATGCAGGCGTCGTCGTATCCGGCGTCTTCGAGCAGTTTCGCCAGCGCGACGGTGGCTTCGGGCAGGTCTTCGATGTGGAAGGCGATGTCCTCGATGAGTGCGGTCGTGCCGAGCGGACGTGTGCCGCCGACTGTGGGAAAGACGCCCGAGCGTATCTGCCACCATTTCGCTGTGACGGCGGGGTCTGATGAGAATTCGGCCGGCTTGAAGAGCTTGAAGCCGTTGATGACGCCGAGGGTCGTGTCGACGTTCGATTTCAGTTCGGCCTCGCTGTCGCCTTTGACTTCGATGAGCAGGGCCGTGAGGCCTTTGCCGGTGGTGTCGTTGACCGATTCGAGCGACTTGCGGTCGAGCATCTCGCAGCTGTAGACGGGCGCCGATTTGCGCATTGCGACGACGGCGCGGCAGGCTTCGGCCATGTCGTCGAAGTATATCATCGCCGAGGCGCCGTAGGGGTAGAGGTGCGAGGTGTTGACGGTGACCTCGCTCAGGAAGGCGAGGGTGCCTTCGCTGCCGACCATAAGGTGGGCGATGATGTCGAAGGGCGACTCAAAGTCCACGAAGGGGCGGATGTTGAGGCCGGTGACGTTCTTGATCGAGTATTTATACTTAATCAGGTCTGACAGCTCTTTGTCGGCTTTGACGGCGTCGCGGATGGCGATGATTTCGTCGACAAGCTCGCGGTGAGTCTGCTCGAAGTCGTGACACGATTTCTCGTCGGCCGTGTCGAGCACGGTGCCGTCAGCGAGGACTATCCTCGCTGATTTGAGCACGCGGTCGCTGTTGGCGTGGACGCCGCAGCTCATGCCCGAGGCGTTGTTCATGACGATGCCGCCGACCATGGCCGAGTTTTTCGACGCCGGGTCGGGACCGAAAATCCTGCCGTAGGGCTGGAGCAGCGCGTTGGCGCGGAGTCCGGTCTGTCTCTTATACACATCTCCGAGCCCACGAGACGTAGAGGAAT
>CALZQD010000232.1 GCA_945828175.1 uncultured Bacteroidales bacterium
CACACTGCATATCGTCGGCAGCGTCAGATGTGTATAAGAGACAGGTGATGATGAAAGCGCGCAAAGCCTCCGGCCATGAGCATCATAGCCACGACGATAGACATTATTATGTCGGGTGCCTTCCTTGCCTTCATATCCTACAAAATTATAAAACAAAAGGCTTGTCGCCAAATTTTTTGCCTGAAATTGAAAAAATCGTTAGCTTTGCATAAAAGATAAAACTATGTCGATTATAGATTATAAAGGAGTCGAGATTCTGCGCAAGGAGCTTGTAGTGCTCAAAAATGTCACTTTCAGTGTCGAAAGCGGCGAATTTGTCTATCTTATCGGTAAAGTCGGCAGCGGCAAGAGTTCGCTGCTCAAGTCGCTTTACGCCGAAGTGCCCGTCGAGACCGGCGAGGCTCACATCTTCGACTATAATCTTACCGACATCAAAAAGAAGCAGATACCTTATCTGCGCCGCAAAATCGGCATCGTCTTCCAGGACTTCCAGCTGCTCACCGACCGCAATGTCTATGCCAACCTCGAGTTTGTGCTCGACGCCACCGGCTGGAAAAATAAAATCGAGCGCGAAGACCGCATCGAGGAGGTCCTCAAGGAGGTCGGCATGACCAACAAGTCATACAAGATGCCCCACCAGCTGTCTGGCGGCGAACAGCAGCGCATCGTCATCGCCCGCGCCCTGCTCAACCGCCCCGAGCTAATTATCGCCGACGAGCCTACCGGCAACCTCGACCCCGAAACCGGCAGCCAGATTGTCAGCAACCTCTACGAGATATCGAAGACCGGCGTCACCGTCATCATCGCCACCCACAACATGACGATGCTCGACTCTTATCCCGGTCGCGTGCTGCGCTGTGAAGGCAAACACATAATCGAAGACAGCCATGCTGAGTGAACTCGACAGGCGCATAACAGCCGAGGAACTCAACAACGAATGTCTGCGGCGCCGTTACGCCGTGATGCTGTCGCGGCCTGAAGTCTTCCCTACGGCAGCCAACTGGGATTTCATCATATCTAACCGTCTCCGAGGCCTCACCGCAGGGCTTTACCGTAAATATCTCGTTTCGTGGATGCTCGACCCGGCCGACCGCTGCGACTATCATCGCCTCGCAATCGAGCGCATGCCCGACTATGTCGACGCCATCGACCGCGACGAGGCGCTCGATGTCATCTACGGCGACGTCGACTCATCGCCCGAGGCTTTCGTCGCACTTGTCAAGCGCTGTCGCCTCTTCGACGCCGACCGCCTCAACGAGCTTCTCGACGAAGGCTACGGCACACTCGTCACCGACCTTCTCGACGCCGACCGTCCCGATTACGGCATCGACGACTTGGTAGCCATGCGCCGTCTGTCGGTACGCCTCTCGGGTCTGCCAAAGCTCGGCTCGGTCGAGAACCACAAGAGCCTGCTTTCGGGCGGTATGCGTTATATCTGTCCCAACGGCCACGTTAATCAGGCCGATGTCGTCTTCTGCACTCACGAAGACTGCGGCCTCGACATCTGCGGACTGACTGCGCGCCGGCGCGATGCCGTCGACCGCTTCGCCTCGCGTGTCGAAGTCCTCACCGATATGTTCTCCGACGGGGCCCCGGACGACTATTGATATGACCCTCCCGCGTTTTTTTACATATATAATATTATTAATGTCTGTTCTGCCGATGCGGGCCGATGTCTACGACAGCCTCGACGACGCCATCGAGGCCGAACTGAGCCGTGCGTCCGATGCTGATGACGATGCGCCCGACACTTCGCTGACCATCATGGGCGAGAGCCGTGTCGACGCCGACGCGATGTATGACTTCGTCTTGCACCATAATGCCGCCTTCGACCGCGAGATTGCGCGGCAATACTATGAAGTCGGCAGACTCTACGGCATCCGCGGCGACGTCGCCCTCTGTCAGGCGATTATCGAGACAGGCTGGTTTAAATTCGGCGGCGGCACGGCCGTTGTTGCCGAGCAGTATAACTACTGCGGCCTCGGCGTCACGTCCAAAGGACTCAAAGGCGCTGGCTTCAATTCGGTGCGCGAAGGCGTCGCCGCCCATCTTCAGCATCTCTATGCCTATGCTACCGACGCGCCTCTGCCCGAAGGTGAGGGGCTTGTCGACCCGCGCTTCACCTATGTCAGACGCGCCTCGGCGCCGACCTGGGGCGGCCTCGATATGAAGTGGGCCCAGAACCGCCGCTATGCCGCGAGCATCATCTCACTGTATAAGAAACTTCTCGACAACGCCGGCAAATAGTCTCTGTAAAAATACAACCGCCGTAAATAACGTTATTTTCGAGCGAATCAAAAAAATGACGGCCGCCCGGTTGGTGCCGGACAGCCGTCGTTTGGCTTATTTTGGGTTTGTTTGCGTTCTCTGTGTCTGACGCTTATGCGTTTTTGACTTTCTCGACAACGGCCTTGAAAGCGGCGGGGTTGTTGAGGGCGAGATCGGCGAGGACTTTGCGGTTGATTTCGATACCGCTCTTGTGAATCAAGCCCATGAGCTTGCTGTATGAGAGGTCCTCGAGGCGTGCGGCAGCGTTGATACGCTGGATCCAGAGTGCGCGGAAGTTGCGCTTTTTGTTCTTGCGGTCACGATAGGCATAGGTAAGACCTTTTTCCCATGTGTTCTTTGCTACGGTCCAGACGTTGCGGCGGCAGCCATAATAGCCGCGGGTGAGTTTTAAAATTTTCTTTCTACGAGCGCGTGATGCGACGTGGTTTACTGATCTTGGCATTTTCTTTAATGATTTTGAATGTTAGCGGCAGATGATAGCGCTTTTTGAGCTAAGCATTCGGTTAATAAAAAGAATTATAAAATCACGAATTAAAAGAAATCAAGTTTCTTGTTCTGGTGACGTTTTGGGGCGCGGCTCTTATTTGAGAGCGAGGAGGGCCTTAACGTTGCCTGCGTCTACTTTCGCTACAAGACCGAAGTGGGTGAGGTTTCTCTTCTGCTTTTTGGTCTTTTTGGTCAAGATGTGGCTCTTGAAAGCATGTTTTCTTTTGATCTTTCCTGATCCGGTAAGGGCGAACCTCTTTTTGGCACCGGAGTTAGTTTTAATCTTAGGCATTTTGTTTACTTTTAATAATTAATTCGAGTTATTTATAATAGCGTGCCAGCTCGTGACACATTGTTTCATTTCTTTTTGGGTGAGAGCATGATGGTCATGCGCTTGCCTTCGAGTATAGGCATCTGCTCGACTTTGCCGTAGTCTTCGAGGTCGTTGGCGAATCTGAGGAGGAGCACCTCGCCCTGTTCCTTGAAGAGAATCGAGCGGCCCTTGAAGAAGACATATGCCTTTACTTTGGCGCCTTCCTGAAGGAAGCCGATGGCGTGTTTGAGCTTGAAGTTGTAGTCGTGGTCGTCGGTCTGAGGCCCGAATCTGATTTCTTTGACTACAACCTTCGTCGACTTTGCCTTTATCTCTTTGGCTTTCTTTTTCTGCTGATAGAGATATTTCTGATAATCGAGCACTTTGCACACCGGGGGCTCGGCGTTGGGCGAAATCTCGACCAGGTCAAGCTCCTGTTCTTCGGCTATGCGCAGCGCTTCCTGAATAGAGTAGATGCCGACAGTGACGTTATCGCCTACAAGTCGCACCTCGCGGGCTCTGATGTGCTCGTTGATGTTGTTGGGCGCGGCGTTGCGGTCATTGTGGCGCGGTTGCGGTCCTCGACCGTTATTTTGGTTTTG
>CALZQD010000233.1 GCA_945828175.1 uncultured Bacteroidales bacterium
GCCTCAGGATTGCCGTTCACGTCACTTTCTGAGCTGACGGCGGGCGACAATTATCTTTACACTTTAACTTTAATTAAAAAAATCTTGTCAGTTAGCGACAATTTGTATAATTTTGTATCGGGCATGAAAATGTCTGCTTTAATTTTAGAAAATTGTTAACAATAAGATATTTCCAACTTAAATGTTCAAGCGTTTCTTCGTTTCTCTCCTTGGCACTGTTGCCGGGATTTGGATTTCTATTATCTCTCTCGTAATCATCGGGGCAGCCTGTGTAGGCGTCATGCTTTCAGGCGACAAGAAAACGACGGCAGTCGAGAAACATTCGGTTCTCTATCTCGACCTTACAGGCGATATCATAGAGCGTGAGGCTAATGCCGACTTTTTTACTCTGCTGAGCCAGGCCGAACAGAAGCCTCAGACTCTTGAAAACATCGTCAAGGCTATACAGCTTTCGGCCAACGATAAGAAGATTGAAGGCATCTATATCAAGTGCGGCGGCTCGGCCCTCGGCGTCGCTTCGCGCGAAGAAATAATGCAGGCTCTGCGCGATTTCAAGGAGAGCGGCAAATGGATTTATGCCTACGGCGACATGATTCAACAGGGTGACTACCTCCTTGCCTCAGTGGCCGACGAGATTTACCTCAATCCGGTCGGCAATGTCATTATCCGCGGCATCGGCTCGATGACTCCGTTCTACACCGGGCTGCTCGAAAAACTCGGCGTCAAGGTGCAGGTTGTCAAGGTCGGCACATACAAGAGCGCCGTCGAGCCCTTCATCCTCAAGGAGATGAGCGACGCCGCCCGTCTTCAGAACAAAGTTTACATCGACTCGATCTGGTCGTATTACGCTACGACGGTCGCTGAAAACCGCTCTATCGCTCCCGCCCGTGTTTCGGCCTGGGCCGACAGTCTGACTTATGCCTGGACAGCCGAAGAGTGCATCAATGCAGGCGTCGTCACCAATTCGGCTTACGGCCGCGAGTTCGACGAAATTCTCAAAAACAAGAGCGGCATTAAGGAAGACGACGACATCCGTCTCGTCACCCCTGCCGAATATATAGCTTTCAATCATTCAGACTTCGGCAATCCGTCTGACAGGCATATCGCTGTCTACTATGCCGTAGGCGACATTGTCGACGGCGGCAACGAAGGCATCGTCGGCCGGACGGTCGTAAATGACATCGTCGAGCTCGCCGACGACGACAATGTTGAGGGTCTCGTGCTCCGCGTCAACTCGCCCGGCGGCAGCGCTTTCGCCTCTGAACAGATCTGGGAGGCTCTCGAATATTTCAAATCTAAAGACAAACCCTTCTATGTCTCGATGGGCGATTATGCCGCATCGGGCGGTTACTATATCTCTTGCGGCGCCGACAGCATCTACGCCGACAAGACTACGCTCACCGGTTCAATCGGCGTCTTCGGCATGATTCCCGATTTCAGCGGACTCGTCACAGACAAACTCGGCGTCACATTCAGCGAGGTGGCCTCAAGCCCCAACGCCACGTTCATGTCGCTCGTCGAGCCTATGACTCCATATCAGCTTGGCGCAATGCAGAAAAGCGTCAATGAAATCTACGAGCTCTTTACGAGCCGTGTCGCCGAAGGCCGCGGCATGTCTGTCGACGATGTCAAGGCTATCGCCGAAGGCCGTGTATGGGTAGGCTCGAGCGCCATCGGCATCGGCCTGGTAGATAAACTCGGTTCGCTCACCGACTGCGTCACCGACATGGCCGAAAGCCTCTCGCTCCGCTCCGACCAGTATGTTTCATATCCCTCGGTCGACAGCGACCTGTTCAAGGCGCTGATGGATGAGACCGGCCGCCTCGACGTTGCCGGCATGGCTCTCGACCGCGAGACTCTCAAAGCGCTCCACGCCGTCAAGCGTCTGCGCGAGGCTGCTCCCGTCCAGGCCCGCATGCCCGAAATCGAAATCCGCTGACCCTCTAAACCCCATTAGCCAATGTCTGCGCGCAATGTAATGTCGAAAATGATTCTGCTCCCGTGTTCGAAGATCTACGGGGCGGTGACTTACATGCGCAATAAGTTCTTCGACTGGGGCATACTTAAGCAGCACGAATTCGACGTGCCCGTCGTCGTCATAGGCAATCTCGCCGTTGGCGGCACGGGCAAGACCCCGCACGTCGAATTTATTCTCAACCAGCTGCGCTACAGCTTCCACATCGCCGTCCTCAGCCGCGGCTACAAGCGCCACACCAAGGGCTTCGTCATGGCATCAGACAAAACGACGCCGCGCGACATCGGCGACGAGGCCTATCAGATTTATCAGAAGTTCCACGGCGATGTCGTCGTCGCCGTCTGCGAGGAGCGTGTCACCGGCATCAACGAGTTGCTCAGGCTTGACCCGAACATCAACCTCATTCTGCTCGACGACGCCTTCCAGCACCGCTATGTCAAGCCCAAGGCCTCTATTGTCATAACCGAATACAACCGACCGGTCTTCGAAGACAAGATGCTGCCCTACGGCCGTCTGCGCGAGTCAGTCAGAGGTCTCAACCGCGCTGACATAGTCGTCGTGACCAAATGCCCCGACACCATCAAGCAGCTCGACTACAGAATCTACTCGAAGCATCTCGAGCTCTATCCATTTCAGGATCTCTTCTTCTCGAAATACTCCTATAATAATCCCGTGCCTCTGTTCCCCGACAGGGTGAAGGCTTTCCCTTATCTCGACTGGCTTCTCGAGACCGACACGATTCTCGCCGTCGCCGGCATAGGCAATCCCAGGCCTTTCGTCAGATACCTCAAGAGCTTCAGGGCCAAGGTCAAGGTCAACGTGTTCCCCGATCATCACAGCTATACCCGCAAAGACATCGAGCTGCTGCTCAACCGCTTCAACACGATGCGCGGCGAACGCAAATATATCATCACCACCGAAAAGGATGCCGTCAGACTCGTCTGCAATCCTTATTTCCCCCACGACCTCAAGCCCTATATCTTCTATCTGCCCATCGAGGTCGAATTTATCAATCCCGCCGGCCCGACAGCTTTCGTCGAGGCTCTGCGCAAGCTGATAAAGCAATGAGCCCCGGCTCAGAAACATTATCACCCGAAAAAACGTTATACATACTATTATAAAACCCAAAATAAACTACACCATGTTAGAAAAAATAAATCAGTCAGCAGACTATCTGCGCTCGAAAGTCGCTGATATGCCTGAAATCGCGATAATCCTCGGCACCGGTCTCGGCAGTCTCGTCGATCACATCACCGACAAGCTTTACATCCCCTACAAGGAAATCCCCAACTTCCCCATCTCGACCGTCGAAGGCCATAGCGGCAACCTCATCTTCGGCAAACTCGGCGGCAAGCGCGTCATGGCCATGCAGGGCCGTTTCCACTACTACGAGGGCTACAATATGAAAGAAGTGACTTTCCCCGTCAGAGTCATGCAGGTGCTTGGCATCAAGACCCTCCTCGTCTCTAACGCCGCCGGCGGCATGAACAAGGAATTCAAAGTCGGCGACGTCATGATCATCACCGACCACATCAACCTCTTCCCCGAAAACCCGCTGCGCGGCAAGAACTACGAAGAGTGGGGCCCCCGCTTCCCGGCAATGACCGAAGCCTACTCGAAGAAACTCGTCGCCATCGCCGACAAGATCGGCGAGGAGCAGGGTCTGCGCCTGATGCACGGCGTATATGTCGGCACTCCCGGCC
>CALZQD010000234.1 GCA_945828175.1 uncultured Bacteroidales bacterium
GATGAAAAGTGGTGTTATATATATACATTGCGGTCAGTTTTTGCGTGATTGCTGTTTCTCTATTCTCGCCTGCCGCAAACGGCGGAAAAAGAAGCCGATATGACGGACGAGCGTTGGGAAAGTGCCATAGTAATAGCACATTACATTGAAGCGCTCTTTGAGCGACTTGCGGCGGTTCGCGGTCGTGAGGCCCTCGTTGAGGTAGTCGATGAGCACCTCGCCGGCATAGACATTCCTACGTGAGTGCTGGAGGCAGCGGATACACCACTCGTAATCAGCCGAATACCTATACTTGAGATTATACATGCCGGCGATGCGACGCAGAGGGATGAAAGCCTGATGACAGACGACCATTCCCGTGGCGAAGCTCTTGAGCGTCAGGACCTCGGGAGCTATAAGATGACGGTCGCCGAGACGGACGCCGCGGTTGTCGACGATGTCGGTCTGGCCGTAGAGTATGCCCGGCTTGTCGTTGTCGACGACGAGGTCGGCAAGAAGGCGCAGAGTGTCGGCTGAATGGAACTTGTCGCCCGCGTTGAGAAAAATCAGATAATCGCCTTTGGCGCGGCCTATGCCCTTGTTCATAGCGTCGTAGAGCCCATGGTCGGGCTCAGAAAAGACTTTGCGCAGACCGTTGGGATGGCGGGCGACAATGGCGAGGGTGTCATCGCGCGAACTGCCGTCGATGATAAGATGCTCGTAGAGCTTAAACGTCTGACTGTCGACACTTTCGACAGTGCGCTCTATCGTCTCAGAAGCGTTATAGGTTACGGTGATAATGGTAAAAAGCGGGTCCATTCACTTAGAGATTCTTTATTTATCTACAAAAATAGGCAATTTAGCTTTGAAATCAAAATAAGAACTTGCATAAAACGCCCACTATTTATATCTTTGTAGAAAATCAACCTCAGGACCTAATGAAAAAACTGATTTTATCAATCGGTCTGGCGCTTTTACTCGCAGCGCCGTCGGCCGACGCAGCAAAAAATCCGAAGCGCGAATTCCGCGGCGCGTGGATGCATACCGTTTTCCAGGATCAATACCATTCACAGACAACCGAACAGAACAAAAAATACCTCCGAGACCAGCTCGACAAGCTCAAAGCTGCCGGTGTCAACGCCGTAATCTTTCAGGTAAGGCCGCAGGCCGACGCTTTCTATCCGAGCGAGCTCGAGCCGTGGAGCCGCTATCTGACCGACGGAGGCAAAGCCCCCGTGCCTTACTGGGACCCGCTGCAGTTTATGATTGACGAGAGCCACGCCCGCGGCATGGAGCTGCACGCATGGCTCAACCCCTACCGCGTCACCGGTTCGGCCAAGCAACTGCCCCCCAAGAGCCACCTCTACTACAAGGAGCCCAAGCGCTTTGTCAGATACGGCGGACAGATTTATTTCGACCCCGGGCTGCCCGAAAACCGCAAATTCATCAACGACGTAGTCATCGACATCGTCAAACGCTATGACGTCGACGGCATACTCTTCGATGACTACTTCTATCCCTACCCCAAAAAAGGCGAGGAATTTCCCGACAAGGCGTCGTATGCAAAATACGGCAAAGGCATGACGCGCGGCGACTGGCGCCGCAAGAACGTCGACCTGCTCATCGAGGAAATCCACGACAGCATCGCCGCGACAAAGCCCTGGGTAATCTTCGGCGTCAGCCCCTTCGGCATCTGGCGCAACAAGAAGAGCGACCCGCGCGGCAGTGAAACAAACGGACTCCAGAACTACGACGCCCTCTATGCCGACGTGCTCCTCTGGGCCGAAAAAGGCTGGGTAGACTATCTGCTGCCACAGCTCTACTGGGAACTCGAACACAAAGCGGCTTCATATCTGACGCTTGTCGAATGGTGGAACAACAATGCGGGTCCGCGGCACATGTATATCGGTCAGGATGTCAGCAAGACGATGAAACTGCCCGACCTCGCGCCCTCGTCGCAGAAGAGCCAGCTCGACCATAAAATCAGGCTCACACGCGAGGCCGAGAACATCAGCGGCAACTGCTGGTGGCCCGGCTATGCCGTCACAAAAAACTTCAACGGCGTCGCCGACTCGCTGTCTGCCATACACTAGTCGACGATAGCGCTCGTGCCGACATATCCTTGGATTTCAGACAAAGCGCCCGAAGCCGTGAGAAATCTGAAAATCAAGGGCAACGAGCTCTCGTGGAACGCTGCCGCGGCGGCCAACAAGGTCTCTGACCCCGTGAAGTTCGTGATCTACCGCTTCGACAGTGACAATATCGACCTCGACGACCCGTCGGCCATCGTAGCCGTAACGCGCGACAAGAAGCTGACAGTCAGTCGTCCGGGCTATTACATCGTCACCGCCCTCGACCGAGTAAACAACGAATCGGCACCCTCCCGGGCCGTAAAGAAATAAAAGATGATTTCAGTTATCATTCCAGCATATAATACCGAAAACTATATCGAAGATTGCCTCGAGAGTGTCATGCGACAAAGTTACGGCGACCTCGAGATAATCGTTGTCAATGACGGTTCGACCGACTCGACAGCTAATATCTGCCGACGCAAGGCAAACACAGACAAGCGCATCAAAGTCGTTGACAGGCCCAACGGCGGACTGTCGCGGGCTCGCAACACCGGGCTCGACCACGCCACCGGCGAGTTCGTCGCCTTTGTCGACTCAGACGACATGCTGCACCCCGAGGCCCTTAAAACTTTGGCAGATATCGCCACCAAAAGCGGCTGCGACATCGTTGCGGCGCGATATGACTACAGCGAGACACCGCATTTCGACGAGCAGCTGACGCCGAAATATATGGTAATCGACGCTGAAAGAGCAATCGAACTAACGCTCTATCAGACGTTGGGAATGAACAATTCGGTCTGCGGCAAGCTGTTCAGACGCAGTTTTTTCGACAAGGAGCGATTTACCGTCGGAACGATGTTTGAAGACCTCGACATATTCTATCGCCTTTATAATCAGACCGACAGGATAGCGATCAGCACGGCTCTTGTCTATTTCTACCGCGCCAACCCGACGAGCTTCATCAACACCTGGACACCGGCACGGCTCGACGCCATAAAAGTCTGCGACGACATGGCCCGATACATATATAATAATATACCCTCACTTAAAAAAGCCGCCGACGACCGTCGCCTGAGCACGGCCTTCAACATGCTCATAAACACGACGCGCAACAAGGTCGATCCGACTGTCGCCAAAGAATGTTGGCAGACAATCAAACGGCTCAGGCTTCAGAGCCTGATGAATCCCAAAGTCAGACTCAAGAACAAAATCGGCATTATAATGTCGTATGGCGGCACCAAAACAATAATAACTCTATCGCGATGGCTTTCAAAATATTGACTTTAAACGACGAACTATTTGCCGAACACTGCCACAGGCTGCTGCAAAAGGCTACCGACGACGGATTCGAGCCCGACCTGACGGTGAGCATCCCGCGCGGCGGCGACGTGATGGCCGCGATAGCATGCAACAAAGACAGGCACCGCAACATCGTCCTTGTCCGCAATGCCAAAGGCGGGAAAATCAAACGGCTGCTCAAACCGTTTTTCAGAAATCTGCCGCGCGGACTCAACAACCTGCTGCGCAAGGTCGAGGCCAAATACCTGATGCGCCGCAATAATCATATGGAGCACGTCGAAATTATCCTGCCAGACGAATGCAAGACGGCGCGGCGCATACTC
>CALZQD010000235.1 GCA_945828175.1 uncultured Bacteroidales bacterium
ACACTGCATATCGTCGGCAGCGTCAGATGTGTATAAGAGACAGTCTCTGACGAGAGCTTCATCAACGAATATGTCATCGACGACATCAACCAATGGGACATCCTCGACGAAATGCAGCTCGACAGCCTCGACGCCGCAACACTCGACTCGCTCGACGCCCTGTTTGACTCAGAACAATACATCAATTTCTGATATGAACAGAATTTACATTATCATACTGTTTCTCGCGGCCTTCGCCACCTCGGCGGCGGCTCAGCCGCGGCAGACGCCCGAGAACCGCGAGCGCTGGAAAAGCGAGCTACGCAACTACAAGCACGACTTCATAACCCGCGAACTCGACCTCTCGCGCGAGCAGCAGTCGAAATTCTTCCCCCTCTACGACCAGATGGAAGACTCGATTGAGCGGATAAACACCGACACTCGCGAGCTTGAGAAACGAATCGACGACAACACCACCGACATCGAGACCGAAGCCGCCGCCCGCGCCCTCTTCGAACAGAAAAGCCGCGAAGGCGAGGTCGAGCTCAAATATTTCGACTCATTCAAGACAATACTTACGCCGCGACAGCTGCTGAAACTCAAAAACACCGAGCGCCAGTTTATGCGCCGACTCATGCACCACAACCGTCGGATGCAGAGCGCCAAGCAGTAAACCGACCCGCGCGGCAGGCGCGCCCGACGGCAGCATACCCCATAGGCGGCGGCACTGAAATCAGCGCCGCCGCTTTTTTATGACGCGCATGTGATTGTATTCACGAAATTTATTGCTAAATTTACGGCGCTTTAGAAAAAGCCAGCACTATAACATACTTAAACATTAACCAAAAACGGCATGAATAAAAACACGACCGCCCGGCTTGCCGCGGCAATTATGATTCCTTGTGCTATGATGTGCTCGTGCTCGCAGAAGAGCCAGCAGGTCAAGTCACCCGACGGAGAAATCAGCGTCGACTTCGCTATGCTCTCTGACGGCACTCCCTCTTACTCTGTCAAATTCCAGGGAAAAGACGTCATCAAGCCCTCGACCCTCGGCTTCGAGACCCTCGACAGCACACAGAATTTCAGAAACGGATTCAAAATCGACTCAGTCACCACCTCGTCGTTCCACGAAGTATGGGCACCCGTTTGGGGCGAGAACGACTCTATCGACAACACCTATAACTCGATGACGGCATGGATGTCGAACGCCGACGCCCGCATGGCCGTCGAGTTCCGCGTCTATGACGACGGCGTGGGCTTCCGCTATATCTTCCCCGAGCAGAAAATCAAAGAGATACTCGTCAAGGAAGAGATGACCCGGTTTGCCATGCCCGGCGACATCACCGCCTGGTGGATTCCCGGCGACTATGACACCCAGGAATATCAGTATACCAAATCGCGCCTGAGCGAAATCAAAGACAACATCGACAGCAGCATAATCGGCAACGTATCGCAGTCAGTCTTCTCGCAGAACGGCGTGCAGACCTCGCTACAGCTCAAGAGCGACGACGGCGTCTACATCAACCTCCACGAGGCCGCCCTCATCGACTACCCCGCCATGCACCTCAATCTCAACGACACGACGATGGTGTTCACCTCTTGGCTGACGCCCGGCATTCCCGCCGAGAAAGCCCGCCTCGAGCTACCCCGCACGACCCCCTGGCGTGTCATCATGATTGGCGACAAGGCCACCGACATCCTCGCCTCTAACCTCGTCTACAACCTCAACGAGCCCTGCGCGCTCGACGACACATCGTGGATCAAGCCCGTCAAATACATGGGCGTATGGTGGGAGATGATCACCGGCAAGGCCTCGTGGGCATACTCTAACCTCAAAAGCGTCGACCTCGCCACCGTCGACTACAGCAAGGTCAAGCCCAACGGCATCCACGGCGCCAATAACGCCAACGTGCGCCGCTACATCGACTTCGCCGCCGAGAACGGCTTCGACCAGTTGCTCGTCGAAGGCTGGAACATCGGCTGGGAAGACTGGTTCGGCAAAGAGAAAGACTTTGTCTTCGACTTCATTACCCCCTACCCCGACTTTGACATCAAGGCCCTCAACGACTACGCCCACTCAAAAGGCATCCGCCTGATGATGCACCACGAGACCTCTGGTTCGGTCGACAACTACGAGCGCCACATGGACGCCGCCTACGACCTGATGAACAAATACGGCTACAACGCCGTCAAGAGCGGCTATGTAGGCAACATCCTGCCCAAGGGTGAAACCCACTACAGCCAGCGCATGGTCAACCACTATCTCGACGCCGTCAAGCGTGCCGCTGAGAAGCACATCATGGTCAACGGCCACGAAGCCGTGCGCCCGACCGGCCTCGCCCGCACATATCCCAACCTCGTCGGCAACGAGAGCGCCCTCGGCACCGAATACCGCATCATGGAGCCCGGCCACATGGCAATCCTGCCCTTCACCCGTCTCAAAGGCGGCCCGATGGACTTCACACCGGGCATCGTCAAGATGAACATGGGCGACTTCGTCCCCGGCAGCCACGACCATAAGAAAGCCACTGTCGCCAACCAGCTCGCAGCCTACGTCACTCTCTACTCGCCGCTGCAGATGGCAGCCGACATGCCCGAACACTACGCCGAGAAGATGGACGCCTTCCAGTTTATCAAAGACGTGCCCGTCGACTGGAGCCGCTCGATTTACCTCGACGCCGAGCCCGGCGAATATATCGTCGCAGCCCGTAAGGACAAGAACAGCGACAACTGGTTTGTAGGCGGCACTACCGACAGCAACGCCCGCGAATACACAGTCAAACTCGACTTCCTCACTCCGGGCAAGACCTACAAGGCCACAATCTACCGCGACGCCGACGACGCCGACTACCAGAGTAATCCCGAGGCATACGTCATCGAGACACGCGACGTGACCTCGGCCGACAGCATCGCCCTCAAGATGGCCCGCGGCGGCGGTTTCGCCATCTCTCTCATCGAGCAGTAATAAACACGCCACCCACAACCGGTGACATATTTACAGCCCCGGCGCAAGCTATTGATTTGCTCCGGGGCTGATTTATCCTCGCTTTATTGCACCTAAGACTGAAATTAAGCAATATTTTCATTAATTTTGCACCATGATGTTAAACGCCACTGACTTCGGGGCCGTTAAGACGCCCTGCTACCTCTACGACATGAACCTACTGCGCCGCACACTCGCGTCGCTGAAAGATGCTATCGGCCAGCATCCCGTCCATGTCCATTATGCGATGAAGGCCAACTCGAATCCCGAAATCCTGCTGGCAATCAGCGCCGCGGGCTTCGGCGCCGACTGCGTCAGCGGCGGTGAAATCCGCCTGGCACTCGAGTGCGGTTTCAAGGCCGCCGACATATCATATGCCGGCGTCGGCAAGACCGACGACGAAATCATCCTCGGCCTCGACTGCGGCATCGGCTGCTTCATCGTCGAATCTATCGAGGAGCTCGCAATCCTTGGCGACATCTCGGCCGCCCGAGGCATGAAGGCTCCCGTCGCCCTGCGAATCAACCCCGACATCGACGCCCACACCCACCAGTATATCACCACCGGGCTGAAAGAAAACAAATTCGGCATCGACATGCGTCTGACCGACAAGGCGCTCGACGTCCTGCGCCGCTATGAGTCGCTGCAGCTCAAGGGCTGTCTCTTATACACATCTGACGCTGCCGACGATATGCAGTGTG
>CALZQD010000236.1 GCA_945828175.1 uncultured Bacteroidales bacterium
ATTATATATCAATCGATTACCACTAATATTCATCGAGACATATATACAAGAAAAAAAGAGCTGTTTCACAACAACTCTTTCTCATTAAACCTTTATCTTAATCTAATACTATGAAAAACACACTTGCAAAGGTAAGCATTTTGTATAAATCTCAAAAGCCCTCTCGTTAATTTTGTTTCATCTTTTAAACAAAAATAGCTAAAGGGCGTTTTATTTGCCAAATTTAAATAGTTTTTAACGATTAGCCTTGTTGTTTATACTTATTATAAGCTTTTGCGAGGCGTGTATGATAGCCGCGGGCGGCATAGCTCGGGCCGTTGTAGCCGCGGGCGAAGGCCGACCAGTTTTTGGACTGTAGATGGCGCAGGAGCCCAGAGCGGCGGATGAATCCGGCGAAGAGCTCGAGCTGCTGGCGCTCGTTGGCGCTCATGCGGGCGACAAACTCGGCAGGCGACGACGCGCCTGTCATGCGCCAATTGAAACCTCCGATCTGGAACATGCCCCAGAAGGTGCCTTCGATGGCCGTGATCTCGTCGATGTCGGCGGCCGAACTGTAGACAGCATGCTCGGCGGCCTGCTGCGAGCCGTGGGCGGCGATGTCGGGACGGCGGAAGACGGCGGGATGGCTGCGGCTGTAATGGCTGAGGTTGACGCCGTTCTTGCGTGCCATCTTGCGGAAGATGGCGAGATCGAAGTTTATGACGGGGGTGCCGTCGGGGTTGAATCCACGGTGGGCACGGCCTGTCTCGATCTCGACGACGGCCTTGATGGCGGCTGTCTCGACGCCGAGCTCGCGGGCGACTTCGGCATAATCGCGCTCGGTGAGGGCCTTGTTGCCGGTCATGGCGTCGAAGTCGAAGCGTATGGTGTCGCCTCCGAGGACGATGTAGTCTTTGGGCGCGGGCGGACCGAAGAGCTCGGCCAGATTAAGGTCGAGGCTGTCGGCGACCGAGTCGTCGGGAGGGGCTGCCGCGCCGGCGTGAGCCACGCAGGCGGTGATGACGGCGATGGCCGGAATTATATGTCGCAACCGGTTTTTCATGATAGAAACGCAGAGCCGCGCTCAGCGAAGAGCGGCTCTGCGTCGGGGTTATAACTTATGCCTTTTTGTCGGCAACTTTCTCGAGGATGCGTGTGAGCTGGCCCCAGAAGCGTTCGACAGCGGGGATATACATGCGTTCAGAAGGTGAGTGGACGCCCTGGAGGGTCGGACCGAACGAAACCATGTCGAGGTGGGGATATTTCTCGAGGAATAGACCGCACTCGAGGCCGGCGTGGATGGCCTTGATGGCGGGCTTGATGCCGTAGAGTTCCTCGTAGGCGTCAGAGGCGATCTTCATGATTTCAGAGTTCATGTTGGGGGCCCAGCCGGGATAGCCGTCGCCGTGGGTGACTTCGGCACCTGCGAGGGTGAAGACGGCCTCGACCTGGTGGGCGATGTCCCATTTGCGCGACTCGACAGACGAGCGCTGACTTGTGGTGACGAGGATGATGTTGTCGGGCTTCATCTTGACCGAGGCGAGGTTGGTCGAGGTCTCGACGAGGCCTTCGATGTCGCGGCTCATAGAGACGACGCCGTGAGGAGCACTGTAGAGCGACTCGATGAGGCGGCGCGATGTCGACGAGTCGATGGTGAACTCGGGACGGTCGACCGACGAGAGGTCGAGCTCGAGAGTGGGCTCGATGCCTTTATATTCGTTCTCGACGTCGGCGACGTAGTTGTTGAAGGCGATGCGCACTTTCTCTTTGCTCTCGCCGCTGACACCGAAGACGGCGTGGGCTGCGCGGGGAATGGCGTTGCGCAGGTTGCCGCCGTCGATTTCGGCGAGGACGACCTCATGGTCCTGGCCGAGTGTCCAGAGGAAGCGTGCGAGGAGCTTGTTGGCATTGGCGCGGCCGAGGTGGATGTCGCCGCCCGAGTGACCGCCGAGGCCCTTCGAGATGTCGAACTTGAAGTAGTGGAAGTCGGTGGGGGCAAACGAGCGGTTGTAGTGGAAGGTGCAGGTTGTGTCGACGCCGCCGGCGCAGCCGATGAAGATTTCGGCGTCGTCCTCAGAGTCGAGGTTGAGCAGAATCGAGCCGCCGATCATGCCGTCGCCGAGGTTGTAGGCGCCAGTAAGGCCGGTCTCCTCGTCGACAGTGAAGAGGGCCTGAAGCGGACCGTGGACGAGGTCTTTGTCGGTCAGGGCAGCAAGAGCTGCGGCCATGCCGATGCCGTTGTCGGCGCCGAGGGTTGTGCCTTCGGCACGAAGCCAGTCACCGTCGACGACAGTGGTGATGGGGCTGTTGTCGAAGTCGAAGTTCTTGTCGTTCGACTCGCAGACCATGTCCATATGAGCCTGCATGATGACACAGGGCGCACCCTCCTTGCCGGGAGTAGCGGGTTTGAACATTGCGACGTTGCCGATGGCGTCGGTCTTGACTTCGATATTGTGGGCTGCCGCGAAGTCGAGCAGATACTTGCGGATTTTCTCCTCTTTTTTAGAAGGACGGGGCACTTTGTTGATTTCGTCGAAAATGGCGAAAACCGATGCGGGTTTGAGATCTTTGATTGTCATAATACAGTCTCTCGCTATTGTTGGTTAATGATAAAAAAACGGTTTAATAAAAATTGAGAATTGGCAAAGAATGTTAAAAACACGCATTCTCGCCGTCTAAGTTACAAAATAAAATTGATAACGTGCAAATTATTTGGATAGCTTTCATATATTTGCACCCTAAAATAAGAAATAGACAATGGAAACGGTAATTCTGAGCATCTGTCTGGTGGCCGCGGCATTCGTGCTGTTAGGCGTGAAAGTGCTGTTTGTCAAAGGGGGCAAATTTCCCTCGGGACATGTGCATTCATCGCCTGCTCTGAGAAGCAAAGGCATCAGCTGTGAGGCTCATCACACCGCTCCCGCGAAAAAAAACATTCATCTAACTAAATAAATCTATTCACTAAATGAAGAAGACAGCATTTGCAGCAAAATCGCTCATGGCCTTGCTCGCTGTTGGAGCGATCAGCTGCTCGGGCAACGACAATAAAACAGCCGTAGCGACATCGCCCGACTCAGCCAACCAAGACGGCGCCGTGTCGGCGATTGCCACTAACATCCGCTTTATTGATCTCGACTCGGTATTGTCAGCTTACACCCTCGCCCAGGAACTCGCAGCCGAAGGCAACAAACTGATGGTCGACTATCAGAAGCTCGAGCGCCAGAAGGGCGTAGAGATTCAGAACGCCGGCGCCTCTATCGAACAGAAACGCAACAACGGCATCTACCTGAGCCAGGAATCATTCAACAAGGACGTCGAAGAATTTAACCGCAAACAGGCCGAGGCCCAGAATATCCTCGCCGCCCAGCAGAATAAAGTCAGCCGCCAGATCGCAGAACACCAGCAGCGCATCAACGACTCGATCAAGAGCTTCGTCGACTCTTATGTCGCCGCTCATAAATACGACGCTATCCTCTACCGCGAAGCAGGCGTCTATTTCAACCCGGCACTCGACGTGACGGCCGATTTCATCTCGGGCCTCAACGAGCGCTATACTCCCGCCGAAAAGAAATAATCAACAGACCTCTCCGAGGCCATAACACCGGCGCCCCGACAGCTCAGCTGCGGGGCGCCTTTTGTTGGCGGTAAAGTCGTTAAGGTCATTAAGAT
>CALZQD010000237.1 GCA_945828175.1 uncultured Bacteroidales bacterium
GAAATTCTGTAACGGCAAATATATATTTAATTTTTGTATTAAAGAAAAAATTCTTTAATTTTTTTGTCATAAAACTGCATCTTAATGCTTAAGCTGCCGTTATCGCTTCTTTCAGCCTGCCAATAAACTCAGCGACTTGCAAAACTTTGTCAGGGAAACAGCGGATAAGGGAATCTCGGAATATGCGGTTCTGAACAAGGTCATTCTTAGTCATATCGCCGTTTTGGCAGACATAATTCAGGATGTTATTTATAAATTCCTCTTGCTCGGCAGTTAGCGTATTGTTGGAAATGAATTGCGAGAAAAGATCTATCGCTTTCTTGCGGTCAAGGCCTATGATTTTGCGAATAAAAGCGGCCACAGGGATGTCTGCTGTCATTTGTTCACGTCTCAAATAGCGCTCATAGTCCTCCTTTGTGCCAAGTTCCTGCCACAATATATGCTCGAGTTCCTCAATATCTTCATTCGTCAGACGCTCAAGGTTATGAATTTTTTGCAAAACAGGATGATTACGTTCGCGTGTCAGGAAATCAATCAACTTTTCGCGATAGCTCATTGTGGTGTTAATCGCGCCTGCTTTACCGCCATTAATAATCACATCTTCGATTGACACCGTGAATGTCCTATTACAGCTATTTGTCAGATATTTAAGCAGTTCTCGAATCTGTCGGCGCATAGTCTCGATTGATTTGAGTGTTTTGTTCTCCCAAAAAGCCGAAGTCGTCATAGCGTCGAGAAGAGGCATCTTTGCCTGTATCTCAGGAATCGATGCACGGTTGCGCAGAGCCTCTGCAATGCGTGTTATCTGCTCTTCATGGCGTGTGTTGTCGAATGCTTCATCGACCAGGCCGAGCTGAACATACAGCGAAAGTAGGTCAAACTTTTTAGCGAGTTCATTCTCAAGCGGTTTAGGAAGTAATGGCGCAATCTCGTTTTTCAAGTCAAGGACATCAACTTCGGAGATATACAGCCAAGCCTCAGGATGACGGTATTTTTCTACTATTTGCAAGTGGTTTCTGACGGCAATATGAGTGTCGCTGATTTTCGAGACTTCATTTCGGAGCAATGTTTTCAGTTCGTCGTGAAGACTCTTGGCGAAATCATCGGCCTGATACTGCGGAGCCTGCAATGCACATGCGATGTCAGCACGGATGCCAAACAAGCGCTCTGTCAGAGATGTAGTTTTCAGCACCCTGCCCTCTTTGGGATTCAGACTGAAAAATTTGAAGTTGCCGCCCCAGTCAAAGATATAGAAAATCTCCTTGTCCTTTCCTGCGTCGAAAATGTCGGGACTAAGGCGAGTGCCGCGACCTATCATCTGCATGAACTTAATGCGTGAGCGCACACGTTTGAAAAACACAAGATTGAGCACGTCAGGCACGTCTATGCCGGTATCGAGCATATCGACCGAAACAGCAATCTGCGGCAGGCTGTCGCGGAGACTAAACTTATCGATATAATCCTGGGCGTATTTGACTGAATAATCTATCTGCTCGCAGAATCCATTGCCATACTCAGGATAAAGCACGTTGAACCTCTCGACAATGAGACCGGCTGTCTTGGAGTTCATCGCGAAAATAATAGTCTTGCCAATCATATCTCCCGACTGCACTTTCAGGCCGTTCGCCATAAGGTCCTGAAGCATTTTATCGATTGTGTCAATGTTATAGATATATCTGAATATCTCATCCTCGCCGATGTCGCGGGTATGACATACTCCATCGGGGTCTTGTAGCGCCTGTTCATAATCCCACACTTGTTCGAGCTGGCCTTTTTCGTCATCTGAGAGGTCATCATATTTAATTCCTTCGTTAACTATTTTCGAGCCTCGGATATATGCCTCATAATCGACGAGATAACCGTCGTCAACGGCGGTCTTGTATTCATAACAGTCAGTTGGTTCACCTCCTTCGAGATGCA
Source organism: uncultured Bacteroidales bacterium (assembly GCA_945828175.1). Classification (GTDB taxonomy): domain Bacteria; phylum Bacteroidota; class Bacteroidia; order Bacteroidales; family Muribaculaceae; genus CAG-873. The sequence goes on from CALZQD010000237.1 coordinate 1,921, forward strand.
AAAGCTCGTATGTCGATTTGTCGACTTGGTCGCGCGGAGTTGCGGTTAAACCAACAAGCAGACTGTCGAAATAGCGGAAAATGTCGCCGTATTTGCCGAATACCGAGCGATGGGCCTCGTCGATGATTATCAGGTCGAAACGGCCGACGCTATAAGGTTTATCGTCGGTGTTGACATAGTTGATCATCGTCTGATATGTCGAGAAAGTGATTCTGGCATTGAAATCAATGTCTGAGGCTTTGTCATTCAGTATGGTTATCGGGGTGTTGGGCAGGAGTTTAGCAAAATTGCGGGCAGCCTGGGAGACGAGAGATGTACGGTCAGCAAGAAACAGAGTGTTTTTTACTCGATTGTTACGCTGCAGCACATCGACAAGCGATATGGCCGTGCGGGTTTTACCTGTCCCCGTCGCCATGACGAGCAAGCCGCGGCGATGATATGCATTAAACCACTCGCACATGCATTTTATAGCCCTTTTCTGATAGTAGCGATCTGAAATCGCGTCATTTATTGAAAAATTTGAGATATCAAAGCGCAGGTTACGCCGCGATATAATAAGTTCGAGATCTTTGATGCTATGGAACGCAAAGAGGCGACGAGCCGGATATCCCAGTCCGTCAATACAATATATCTCAAAACCGTTTGTATAATAAATAAGCGGCCGCACATGGTAACGTCGTTCGAGACAATCGGCATACAGCTCTGCCTGATGCTTTCCCGCGGCGGCATCTACGCTCGTCCGCTTAGCCTCGATTACAGCCAAGGGCTTAGCGTCGGCACCAAACAGCACATAATCGGCATAGCCTTTGCCTGTATTGTTCGGCATGCCATCGACTTCGACCTCGATGCATGCTTTGCCCGGGTGAATGTCGCCCTCTGTTTCGAGCACATCCCAACCGGCTTCGCGGAGCATGAGGTCGATGAAGCGGCGGCGGGTCTCGGCTTCTGAAATATCGCCCCATGAAAGCGACAGCGGCACGGTCGAAGCCGCCGATACCTGTTGCGGCTTCAATGTTGCGACAAAGGCTTCAGGCGTCTGAGCGGCATCGCTTACTACGATTTGCGGTTGCGACTGCTGTTTAGGGAGCAATTTGCCGTCAAACGGTGCGAGAGATTTGAGCATCCGCAGTTTCAGAAGTACGCCGCCAACAAAATTATAGAGATTGAGCGTCGTGAAATATGCATCTCGTCGCGTCACCTTGCCGTCGTGAGCAGCAAGGTTGCCGACCTTTCTAATCCAATGGACAGCCTTAATTAATTCTCTATCAGCGATAAAATCAACAAATTCATCAGCCGTGGTGAGTTGAAACAATGTAGCTCGTTCGGGCAATTCAACATCCGACATACTGTATATAGCCTTTACGAGCCATTCGAGTGCCTTGCGGGCATTGATGGCCGCCGAGTCAGGCTCGGTATATTGTCGCTGCTCGCACAAGTCGCAGAATTGATGTAGCTGTGCAAGCTCAGGTATCGCTTTAAGGTAGTCGAAGTTAAGCATGGCGTCAGTCCTCATGATAGGTTTCGATAATCCGTTGCAGTTCTTCCTCCGTCGGCAAGAATTTGGCGAGTTTGTATTCCGCCACACCCAACGGTTGCGTCATGCCCCGGAAGGACCATTCTACGACGGTATTGTCTTTAGACTTGCAGATTAGCAGACCGATAGTCGGGTTGTCGTCGTCCTGGCGCATAAGCTCGTCGCCTGCCGAAACGTAGAAATTC
>CALZQD010000238.1 GCA_945828175.1 uncultured Bacteroidales bacterium
CGGTCATATTGTTCTTCCTGCCGCTGTTCATCACGGGCCAGCCTTCGTCGTGGGTACTCCTGCTGTTCCTCGGCGGCGTCATACTCGTTGTGCTCGAGATATTTGTCATCCCCGGCTTCGGCGTGTGCGGCATACTCGGCATAACGGCCGTGATAATCTCCCTGGCGGCCTCGATGATGCCTTCGGGCGGACAGTGGCTCGACAAAACCATCATGTCGCAGGTCGTCGCTCCGGTGCTGACGGTCTTTGTCGGCATACTGCTGGCGGTCGGCCTGGTTGCATGGCTGACGTCGCGCCACGGCCCGAAATTCATCCGTCGCCACAGCGAGCTGATGAAGTCGCTCGACAACTCCGAGGGCTACATCGGCGTCGACATGTCGCCCGCAGCCTTCGTCGGCAGCCACGCCGTCACGCTGACCGACATGCGCCCGGCCGGCAAAATCAAGATTGACAACAACGTCTACGACGCTGTGTCGACAGGCGACTTTATCGACGCCGGCTCTAAAGTGAAAATCGTCAGATATGAAAACGCCCAGCTCTATGTCGAAAAGGCCGGGCTATAACAGATAACAATACATTATATAACAATGAAATTCATTGGCATAATACCCTCTCGCTACAAATCGACCCGCTTCCCGGGCAAACCATTGGCCATGATCGGCGGCATGACGATGATCGAACGCGTCTACCGTCAGGCAAGCCTCGAACTCGACGAGGTCATCGTCGCGACAGACGACAGCCGGATCTTCGACACAGTCAAAGCTTTCGGCGGACGTGCCGTCATGACGGCCGAGACACATCCGAGCGGCACTGACCGCTGTCGCGAAGCCTACGAGCTCAGCGGCTCTGACGCCGACGTCATAATAAACATCCAGGGCGACGAGCCTTTCATCGAGCCGGCCCAGATTGCCGACGTCAAATCGTGTTTCGACGACCCGTCGACCGAGATTGCTACGCTCGTGCGCCCCTTCGACCCGGCCCGCGGCTTCGAAGCACTGAGCGACCCCAACACGCCCAAGGTCGTCTTCAATCAGCACAAGGAGGCGATTTACTTCTCGCGCTCGGTTATTCCCTATGTCAGAAATTACCCCAAAGAGCAGTGGGCTTCTGAGCATCAGTATTATACCCACATCGGCCTCTATGCCTACCGCGCCGACATCCTCGACCGCATCACGCGCCTCGACCGCGGCACGCTCGAAGTGGCCGAATCGCTCGAACAGCTGCGCTGGCTCGAGAATGGCTTCAAAATCAAGGTGGCAGTAAGCGATTACGATACTATCGGCATCGACACTCCGGCCGACCTTGAAGCCGCCATCGCCTTTCTCAAACGAAAAGAGAGCTGCAATGACTGACCGCTCGACGCCACCGGCAGTGAGCCGCCTCGGCCGACTGAGGCTGTCGCAGCCCGACGACATTGTCCTCGACAACGGACTGACGCTGCACATACTCGACGGCGGCGACACCGACGTGGCCCGTCTGTCTCTCCAGGCCGCAGGCGGTCGCCTCGACGGAAGCTGCGACTATGTCGCCCCGATGATGACCGAGATGCTGCGCGAGGGTTCGCACAGCCATAGCGGCGCCGAAGTAGCCGAGCTCATCGACTTCAACGGCGCCTGGCTCACAGCCAACGCCATGCTCCACCGCACAGCCTATGAGCTCTCGGCCGTCACCCGCAACTACCGCCGCATGCTGCCGGTTTTCGTCGACACCTACGTCAATCCGGCTTTCGGTCAGAAGCCTTTCGATGCCATTCAGCGCAAAAGCCTCTCTGACCTCGACGTCAACCTCGCCAAGGTGTCATTCTTAGCCAACAACGCTATCACAGCTCTCATTGCCGGCGCCGGTAACCCGGCTGCGCGAGGCGGCGACCGTGAGGCTCTCGCCGCAATAACCCGCGGAACGCTCGCCGACTTCCACGCCGGCTCGGTCGACGCCCGCGGCATCCACGCTTTCCTCTCGGGCCATCTCGACAGCGAAACAATCGAGGCGACCGTCAAAACGCTCTCAGCCATCCCGACGTCAGAAAATTATGCCGACCCGCGCCGTTATGTTTCCTACACTCCGGATGAGCCTACGACGGTCATAGTCGACCGCCCCGGCTCGATGCAATCGGCTGTGGCATTGGCAATACCGGTGATCGGCCGCAGCCATCCCGACTACATACCGCTGCGCATGGCCGTCATAGCCCTTGGCGGCTATTTCGGTAGCCGTCTGATGCTTAACATACGCGAGGACAAGGGTTACACCTACGGCATCTCGTCGGCTCTCGTCGGCACTATCGAGGGCGGCTATGTGCTCGTCTCGGCACAGTGCGACAACCGCTACACCAAACTGCTGATCGACGAAATCAAGAACGAGCTGACCGCAATGTCGACCATCCCGCTGAGCGACAGCGAGCTGACTAATCTGCGGCTCAACCTCGAATCGACTCTCGCCACGACGCTCGACTCGCCCTTCACCCGCGCTGAATACTATTCGACCTGCCTCAACCTCAACATACCGACAGATTATTTCGACCGCCAGCAGGACGCACTCGAGGCTCTTTCGCCCGAAGGCATCACCGAAATCAGCAGGCGCTATCTCGACCCGGCCCAGGCACGCATCGCCATCGCCGGCGACCTCTCGAAAATCAACTGACAATATTTTAAACACTCATAATCATGACAAAGCAAGAATTCAAAAACAATCTCACCGCTCTTGTCGAGCGCTATATCGCAAGCTCTCAGAGCTATGATGACAACCCCCAGATAGAAATCTCAATCGCCGACCTGACGATGGCCCTCATCGACGGCGAAGAAATCGGCGACGAGGATGCCAACGACTACTATCCCGTAATGGACCTCATCTGCTTCTCGCCCCTCGACCCGGCAAAGGCCATCGTCCTGCCCGAAGCCATCGACGAAGTCGCCGACCAGTATTTCGAAGTACAGGAATCTGTCTGACTCTTTCACGATTGTCAATGGCTGAAGGTTTCGATGCCCTGAAGCACTCGATGCGCAATCGCTAAGAGATTGAGCGCTCGAAGCACTGCGGATGCTATTACTGCACCACGGTTTTTGATACGTCAGAAATCTGCGAATGGGTCGACGGCGGCCTGACCGCCATATGCCCACATTGCGGAATTGACGCCGTCATCGGCGACGCCTCGGGCATCACGATTGACCGCCGCACATTAAAGATAATGAATAAACGATATTTCTGATGGACTCACGAAATCCTGAAATCAAACTGACTTTCGATGAAGTCGAGCTCTGCAAGTCGCCGAAACAGCTCCGCCATACAGCCCCTTATGTCTGGATAGTGATGCTTGCGGGACGCGACGGCTGCTGCGTCGAGGCCGATTACTACAGCCGCGACGAGGCCCCCGCCAAACTAAAGGAGCTGCTCGACGAGATGTCTGAAATTGATAATATCAAATGGCTCTTTCAGGCCACCGACTGTCGCCTCAGTGGCATAGAAGGCGACGAGGCCGTCGACGCCATCAGCGCCGCCATGAGCCGCTATTTCGAGACCGGCAATGCCGTCGACGGCACCTCTGACATCGAAATACGGCGCGACGTCGATTTCGTCGTCCGCACAGCCTTCAGCCTGTCTCTTATACACATCTCCGAGCCCACGAGACGTAGAGGA
>CALZQD010000239.1 GCA_945828175.1 uncultured Bacteroidales bacterium
CAGGAATTCAAATTATTTTTCCTTGAGTTTGATGTTGTCGAGATACCAGCGGAGGGCCTTAGAGCTCGGCCACTGGCTGTCGGCATTGCGGATTGTGATCTTCGTGTCGGGTGTCACTGTGACGCCTTCGAGATCGACTTCGACTTTATACCACTTGTAGGCCTCGTCTTTTTCGGGATGGGGCACGGGGAACTCGAATTCGCTGCGGGCCGTGCCGGTCTCGACGATGACTACGAGCTCGGTGTCGTCGAATACGCCGCTGCCCTGACGCTGTGTGCTGGTGTCGAATGTGAGCAGCAGGTGTGCGCCCGAGGGAACGCCCTCGATCTTCGGCAGCACGATACCGCTCTGGTAGCCCGTGAGGCCGAATTTGAGGTAGTTGCGCTGTATATAGGTCTGAGCCTGCGGCTTGCGCTCCGATTTGTCGGGATGATGTGTGGCGATGATGTCATAGCCTCTCGCGAGCAGAGCGTCGTAGGTCGAAACGTCGTCGACTTTGTTGGTGCCGAGCTGCTGGGCTGTGGCATCCGAGTCGTTAGAGCCGATTGTATCGCCGGCGGGAGTCTGGCTTGACCAGGGCTCGAACCATTCGAAGTCGTCAGAGAAGTAGACTGTCTCGAAGAGGCCGAGGTCTTCGGCTTCCATAGCGAAGAAACGCACGATTGGCGATGCCGTGCCGGCATAGTAGCCTTTGAGCGTTACCTTGTGGCCGCTCAGGGCGTCCATGTCGACGTCGAGACCGGCGCCCACGACGCTGATGGTGTTCGTTGCGCCGTCAACGACGAGTGTTGTGCCGTCGAGAATACCGGTTGCCATCACATATGTATATGTCTTGGCCGAGTAGCTGTCGACCTGGGCGGTGATGTCTGTTGCTTCGGGATATGTCACTTCAGAGACGTGGTCGGTCATAGTGACGCGGTCGGCTTTGAAGTAGGGCATCGAGCGGCCGTCGGTCATCTTCGTGCCTTCGAGGGTGATGACGTCGCCGGGAGTGACCATGTCGAGGCCGCCGTCGGCTACATAGGTGATATAGATGTTGGCCGTGCCGTCGGTGGCGACGATATCCTCGCCGATTTTACCCATTGCGATAAGGTTCTCGATCTTGCTCATAGTCTCGTCGGCGAGAGCTTCGGCCTCGGCGGCGTTGACTACAGGAAGGTCGCGGAATTTATCGCCTGCCTGACGGACCTCTACGCTCGACATACTTTCGAGGTTAGCGCCTTTGAAGACAACCTTTGCCTTGCGGGGATTGTCGGGAGCGCCGTCGCGATAGTTGTCGCTGACTGAGATTCTGACTTCAGTAACGCCGACGCCGGCCGCGGGCTCTACTGCTACCCAGTCGGGAGCCTCGACTACCGACCATGCTGCATCGGCATAGACCGTGATGATGGCGCTCTGGGCGTTCTCGGCGTCAAAGTCAAGATATGTGGCGCTGGTCATTGTTGCCTTCGACAGCTTGTTGTCGTCGTCATCGTCGCACGATGTCACGGCGAAGCCGAGGCAGGCCATCAGCGCTATTACGAATATATTGAGTTTCTTATTCATCGTTCTATCTTATTGAATTAAAGAAAAGCTGTTAGAAATCAAGACCGTCGTTCCAGCCCGGGTTCTGAGCGAGGTTGTGGTTGAGCGAACGTTCGTTGATAGGAATCGGGTAGAGGTAGTCGCGGGCCTCGTTGAAGCCGTAGCGCTCGTGGTTCTTGTGGTAGTCGACGTAGCCGTATGTGCCTGCCGAGAGGAGAATCTCCTTGCCGATTTCCTTGACAAGAGCACCTGCGGGAGCTGTCGGGGCGGGTGTGCCGTTAGCATAGAGCACAAGGTTGGGCTTGCCGTCGCCGGTGAGGTCATATTCGCCGGGGCCGGGGAAATACATGCCCTGAATCGACTGGTTGAGTCTCAGACCGGCCTTCCAGCGGAAGAGGTCGTTGATGCGGTAGCCTTCTTCGAGAAGCTCGATGCCGCGCTCGCGGCGGATCTCGAGGATGACGCCGGCGTTAGCACCCGTAACGTTGGTGAAGCCTGTCTCAGCCGACAGCAGATAGGGGTCGGGATTGGCATTGGCGTCAGCCATGCTGAGGTTAGGCATACCGGCGCGCTTGCGGATAAGGTTGACCGAGTTGTTGAGGTCGTCCTGGGTGAGCGTGCCGAGCTCGGCCTTGGCCTCGGCGTAGTTGAGAAGCACCTCGGCGAAGCGGTAGACGGGGATATCGTTGGTATTACGTCCGCCACGGTCGACCTGACCGTTGTTGACGTCGGGACCGACGACAAACTTGATAGGCATATAGCCTGTGGTGCAGAAGCCGAAGTCAGTAGCGAGTACCTCTGACTTGCCGATACGGGTGTAGCCGAGGCCGCGGATGCTCTGGAAGAGGCGCGGGTCGCGGTCTTTCATCTCGTCGGCGAAGACCATCGTCTGCCAACCTGCCTTGTCAGTGAAGCGGCTGCCGTCTTTCATCAGATAGGTGTTGATGAAGTTGCGGGTCATGCCTGCGATGCCCTGAGTCGGCTGGAACGAGATGCCGTTGGCGTTATGACTTGCATCGGCCGAAATCGTGCTGTTGATGGCGAGGATAAACTCGTCGGGGTTGGCATCTTCGAGTGTGAAGAGTGTCAGATAGTCTTTCGAGGGGTTGTTGGTCGAGTAGAGCTTATACTCTTTCTCGTCAATAATCTGCTTGGCGGCGTTGGCAGCCAGCTGGAGATAGTATTTATAGTCGTTACCCTCGACGCTGAGATTGTGATACTTGCGGTAAGTACCCTCATAGAGGCAGAACTGTGCTTTCAGAGCCAAGGCGGCGCCGTGCGACACACGGTAGGGATTGTTGGGGTTCTTCGACTTGCGCGGAAGATTCTCGATAGCGAAGTCGATATCCTTAATCATCTCGGTCAGAACCAGTTCGCGCGAGTCGCGTGGTTTCATCAGCAGCTCTGTGTCAGCCGAGCCGATGGGGGTGTCATACCAGGGCACATCGCCGAAGCGTTTGATTTTCTCGAAATAGAAGAATGCGCGGAAGAACTTCGTAACCGCCTCATACTGTGTGGCGGCTGCGGCGTCCTGGCATTTGTCGAGATGGGCAAGCAGCTCGTTGCAGCGGCGCAGGTTGCCCCACGACCAGCCGCCACCCGATTCGGGCACCTGACGGCGGTTGCCTCCAATAATGATTGCAGACAGGTTCATCTGCACATACTGGTCGCTCTGCTCGTCGAAAGGCTCTTTCTCGAGCAGGTTGTTATAAAGCGGGTCGGTGAAGAGACGCAGCTGTTCGGCTGTCTTGAAATAGTCTTCCTCGTTGATATCCTGCAGGGGCTTTTTATCGATGGCGTCCTCGCAGGATGTCAGACCGGCAGTCAAAGCGATTAATATCGCGGGAATTATCTTTTTCATTTTCATTGTCTGCTTAAGGTTTAGAATGTTACGTCGATACCGAACATAAATGTCTTCGACCAGGGATAGAATGCGTTGCTCATGACGCCGTCGCCGCCGTCACGGTCAAACGCTGCCTCGGGATCGATATATTTGGTGTTCTTCTTCATGGGTGACCAGTAGCAGAGGTTCTCGCCCGAGAAGTAGACGCGGACTTTCTCCATATATGCGGCCTTCGTCCATTTCTGCGGCAG
>CALZQD010000240.1 GCA_945828175.1 uncultured Bacteroidales bacterium
GAGATTCCTCTACGTCTCGTGGGCTCGGAGATGTGTATAAGAGACAGGCATCACAGTCAGCAGATCTTCGGTATATTCACGCATCAGGCCTTTATAGAAGGTAACATCCTTGTGGTTGGACCTGGTGATGCGTTCCCAAAGGGTAATTCTTTTGGCGTCGCGATAGGCTCCGTCAATTGCCTCACGGTCGTCTTCGGTCATCAGCCAGCGCAGCTTCTGTTCTTCCAGCTCCAGTGGCGAATCGGAATATTCTTTCCATAGTCCGACGAGATATTCGCGGAATTCGGCCTCAATCTTCAGCGGAAGATCTTTAGTGTACGGGTCTATGGTCTCGGGACGTTCGACGGCGGCCTCTTTGGTGAGATTGCCGAAATATCTGTCGAGCAGTTCCCGCTCTTTATCTCTGCAGAGTGTTTCAATATCGCTTTCCATGCCGAATCAGTTGAGCGGACAACCGCAGTTTGAACAGAATCGGGCGTCGGCAGGGAGCTGTGCGCCGCAGTTTGTGCAGAATCGGGCAGCGCCGTATGTGGTCGACTGTGTCGCCGAGCCGGTATTGGGGCGTGAGTAACCGTTGTTTCCTGCGATTACTGCCTGAGCGGCGGCAAGCGCCTTGTCGTCGAGATTTGATTGCTGAATCAAGCCCCAGATCTGGGTGAGGAGTACCGGCCAGGCAAAAAACAGCATTATGACGGTCGGAATCGCCTGCTGACCGAAGATGCCGACACCGGCTTCGAAGCCGATGGCGTTGTTCTCGGGAACGAGGGTTATCTTGAGAGCGGTTTTCATGCCGAGGACGGCTTTGAAAAATCCGCCTTTGGTGACGGAGATGTCAATGCCGCCGCTCATAAGGTTGTCGCGGTTGATTTCGTAGCCTTCGAGGGCGAAATCATGACATATGCGGTCGGCAATGGCGGGTATGAGCGAGGGACTGGCGGCGAGAGTGGTTTTGGTGTTGAATGTTCCCATGGTTATCGACAGAGGTCTTGAAGTTCGTAATTATGGTAGGCGGCGAAGAGGACGCTCATCTCAGAGATGGCTTCGAGGATGGCGTTCTGCTGCTCTTCGTTGCAGAGCGACTGAAGTTTTTTAAGCGAGGCGATGGTCGCTTCGGCCTGGGCTTTGAGTTCGCCGTCGGTGACGATGCCGTCTTCCATGATGGCTTTGTACGAGGGATGGTTTGTGACAATGTCGGCAATGTTGAGTAAGCCGTTTTCGTCGAAAAGTGTTTGCATAATTCGTTATTTAAGTTTGGTCCCGCAGTGGCGGCAGAATTGCCACGAAGGGTCTATCGGTTTATGACAATTCGGACAGGCGTCGGCCGGTAAATGCGAGAGGCCGTTTTTTATGTTATGGTATTGTTGGGTCTGACCCCATTTGAGAATTTCGCGGACGCGGACAGCGGCAAAGGGGTGATTCTGTTCCATGATGGCGTAGGTCTGCAGAGCCTTGTTCCAGACGCCGTCGTTGCGGATTGATTCATAGATGTCGGCCTGACGGGCCCATTCGTCGATATTGACGTCTTTGGTGATGGCCTTTGGGCCTCCTGAAAGTCTGACCATTACTCTCGATACAGTCTCGGGATCGGTGACGATGGCTCCTGCTCGGTCACACGAAAGCTCGCTTTTGCGTTGCCAGTAGAGCAGGGCATATTTTATGGGAGCGGTGAGCATCCCCAGAATGCCGAATGCGTCGGCGCCGCTTATAAGCAGATTGGCCATGTTGTGATAAAGGACATGGCGGCAGAGTATATGGCCGCACTCATGGGCGATGACGGCGTCGAGTTCGTCTCCGTTGAGCATTTCGACAAGACCTGAGGTCATCGTGATGAATATCTGTGTGTCGCCGAAGGTGTAGGCGTTCGGCATCGGATTCATCTCAAGATAAAATTCGGGCTCGGCGATGCCGAGTCTGGCACAGATTGGCGGCAGCCGGCGGTAAAGCTCAGGTAGCTGTGTTTCTGACAGGCGGATGTTCGAGGCCATGTTTGTGCCGTAATACAGCTTCTCGTAGCCGAGGGCGTAGAATTTCTTGACGAGCGCAGGAAAGCCGGGGATGCTTTCGAGCTGCCGCAAAGCCGCCGCATCTTCGGGATGTATGAACTCTGACGGTTTCATTCGTGGATTGCTATTGTAGGACTGTGTTTTGTTTTGATATACAAAGATACATCATCTTTTGCAAAAGAGAGAGTCAAGGGGAATTAAATTCCGGTGATATGGTCTTTATTTATACGTTATTTTGTCGAGTCATAGCCGTCGAGGTTCAGCATTGTGTTTGTCAGGGATTTGACGTAATTGCGGATATATTTGAATCCTAAGAGGAAGAGTATAAGTATCAGTCCGCTGAGGTCTTCGTTGAGTGACATTGAGAAACAGAGGGTGTCATAGAGGCCATGGACGATGACGGGGAGCGCGAATGCAGCGGTCAGATAGAAACGGCGGTTGCGTTTGTCAAACCATCCGAGTGAGAAGAACGAACCCATGATGACCGCGAAGAAATAATGAGCCGGAACGGCAAGCAGCGCACGGGAGACGCCGACAAACACCCATTCGTCTTCGGCTCCGAAAAGATAGAGTATGTTTTCAATCCCGGCGAAACCCATGCCGATGCAGACAGCATAGACGATTCCGTCAAACATCTCGTCGAAATGGCGGCATCGTTTTGCAAGCAGGTATAGCACTGCAAATTTAAGTCCTTCTTCAGGAATCGCGGCATTGACAAACGATGTCATGAACGCGCCTAAAAAGCTGTCGGCGGGTATGTCGGGAAGGATGATGTCGCCGATAGTCAGGATAATCGGACCGATGACGATGCCGAGACATACTGCCGCGAGAAGCCAGCCGATTGGTTCGGGCTGCTTATCGCGCCGCAGCATGATGAAAGCCAACACAACAGCCGGAGCAATCGCTGCCAATATTTTAAAGAAAGTATCAGGCATGATGAATTATAAATTTGAGACAAATTATTCAGGATTAATATTTTGCGCGATTATTGTTTTGATGACGTCGGCGATATCAGCATCATTGATGTGTTTATCTATCTCCTCAGCCCATAGAGTTTCAAATGTTTCCTCATCTACATCCATGTATTGACTGAAAAAATCGTTTACCCATTGAGGCAAATTATTGAAATTATTTTTATAATACTCTAATGCAGAATTGGTTTGTTCAGGGTATTTTACCCAAAACAAAACAGCTGTCGACGCTATCTGAATATATTCTTCATAGTCTTCAGGTGCGTATTTTTTAATCATCAATAATATGTTATATGGCGCATCATTGACTGCTTCGGTTTCGCTTACTGACATTTGAAGTAATGCTTTATCCTCAATTAATGACATTAAGATGAAGTCATTGCTGGGAAGTAATAGTTTCCCTCTAAAACTTCCTACGATGCTCCATGTCAGGTTGGTGCCGTTGATATCTGTGCCATATTTAGATACAAAGTCTTGGTCTTTCACACATTCCTCAACCAACTCATAAGGGCGCTGGTATTTAAGTTCGGCATATTGACCCATAAATCGGCCACCGCAGCAGATTATGGCTGTCTCTTATACACATCTCCGAGCCCACGAGACGTAGAGGAAT
>CALZQD010000241.1 GCA_945828175.1 uncultured Bacteroidales bacterium
ATCATCGGAGAATTGGTCAAGTGAAATACGCTTTAATTTAATTCATCCAACAGGTACCTACATAAGATAATCGAACTGTGTAAGCGATTCCATGTCCGCCGGCTGTGGGTCTTCGGTTCGATACTGACCGACCGCTTCAATGACAAGAGCGATGTTGATTTCTGTGTCGATTTTGACTGGAAGAATACCCGTAATTATGTGATTCATGGCTACGACAGTTTGCGAAATGAAATACTCTGGGCAATAGTCATCAAAGATTTACCGCTTCTAAAGTCTGAAATAGAGGCTCTTTTGTCATAGCGCAAGCAGTGCGGGGTGAATTATTCCTGACTCTCTTGCTTATCAAAAACAGCGGGCGTTGCCGACAATCGGCAACGCCCGCTTGATGTCTTGGGGTAGGGTGAGGAGTTTACTCTTCGGCCGATTCGGCTTCGGCGGCGAGTACTTCGGTATTTTTCTTGACGTTGGGAGCCTCGAGACCGTAGTTGTGGCGGCTGTTGAGCACCTTGAGCCATACGCCGAAGATGATGGCCAGCACGCCGAACGAGGCGAAGATGAGCATCGGCACACGGTAGCCGCCCGTCGCGTCGAGGGTCTCGCCGATGAGCAGCGGCACGAGGCAGAGGCCGATGTTCTGAATCCAGAAAATGAGGCAGTAGGCCGAGCCCAGAATGTTGGCGTCGATGATCTTAGGCACCGAGGGCCACAGAGCCGCAGGCACGAGCGAGAACGACACGCCGAGGATGAGGATGAGCGTCACGGCGAGCCATACCTGAGGCACGGCCGGCAGCAGGAACGCGAAGCCGAGGTGGCAGCAGGTCATGATGACAGCGCCGATGATAAGCATCGTGGCGCCCTTGCCCTTATAGTCGAGGAACGCACCGAGGAATGGTGTCAGTACCATCGCCAGGATGGGGAAGACGCTGAACAGACGCGAGGCCGTCTCGGCGCTGACGTTGAGGGTCTCCTGAACGTAGTTGGGCGCATAGCGCTGGAAGGGGAAGATGCCGCTGTAGTAGAGCACGCAGAGCAGGGCGACGAGCCAGAACATCTTGCTCGAGAATATCTTGCCAAGGTCCGAGATATGAAATTCCTCGTCCGAGGCCTCGGCTCCGTTGGCTTTGCCCTCGGCGGCGAGCTCGCGGTCGAGCTTCGTGTCCATGATTGAGAAGACGATGTAGCAGAGCAGGCCGATGACAAGCAGCGCCGTGCAGAATGCCAAGGGGGCGAGCACCGACTGGTCGAACTTGTTCGAGATCAGTGGCGAAATCCACATCGTGGCGAACACGCCCAGGCGCGCAATCGACATCTCGACGCCCATGGCGAGTGCCATCTCCTTGCCCTCGAACCACTTGGCTATGGCCTTCGACACCGTCGTGCCGGCCATCTCGCAGCCGCAGCCGAAGATCATGAAGCCGAGCGACGCCATCTTGGCGCTGCCGGGGAACGACGTCCACCACGAATCAAGCCAGAGGCAGAGCTCTGTCGAGGCAAACCAGTCGCTCACGCCGACGAGCTTTATCGACGCGCCGACGACCATCAGCGACGCCGACAGGATACCCGTGAAGCGTATGCCCATCTTGTCGAGGATGATACCCGCGAAAATCAGGAAGAAAAAGAAGACGTTGAGAAAATACTCCGACGCGGCATAGGTGCCGAACGCGGCGCTGTCCCAGTGGAGTTTCTCCTCGAGCAGCGATTTGAGCGGCGACATGACGTCGACAAACATATAGGCAAAGAACATCATCGATGCGATGAGTATCAGAGCCGTCCAGCGTGCCCAAGCCTTGTCGTTGAGCGCTTTTTGAATCTGTTCTTTCATTGGTGATAATGATTGATTTTTGTTTTTCGGAATTATTGTGCGCAAAATTAATGTAAAAACATTAACTTTGAAAACAAAAAGAGACCAAAAACATAAAACCACAATGCAAAATGAATTGAATGGCGCTGTTGCCGGGGCCAATCGCGAGTCCGACAGCCCCCGCCGCCCCTTCTCGCGCCCTTTTACCTTCGACCGCGTCGTCCGCTTGCTCATCACCATCGCCACGCTCTTCTGCGCCGTCTGGCTCATTGACGTCCTCAAGTCGGTGCTGCTGCCCTTCTGCGTCGCGTGGCTCATAGCCTACATGCTCGAGCCCTTCGTGCAGTATAACCGCCGCCTCCTCCGCGTGCGCTCGCGCCTGCTGCCCATTTTCATGACCCTCTTCGAGTCGATTCTCGTCATCGTCGTCATCTGTATCTTCTTCGTTCCCGCCGTCATCGACGAGATGCACCAGGTGGCCCAGTTTATCCGGCGCTACGCCGAGACCTCCGGTCAGATTGCCTTCATCCCCGAGGCCTTCCACGACTACCTCCGCCGCACCATCGACTTCAAGTCGATATCCGAGCAGATGACGAGCCAGGACATCCAGAACCTCTTCGACTTCGCCGTGCGCTTCGTCAGCGGTGGCCTCGACTTTGTCCTCGGCATCTTCAACTGGTTTATCATCATCCTCTACGTCGTCTTCATCATGCTCGACTACGAGCGCCTGCTTCGCGGCTTCAAGCGCATGGTGCCCCCAAAATACCGCCCGGGCGCCTACCGCATCGGCAACGACGTCAAAAACAGCATGAACCACTACTTCCGCGGTCAGGCTCTCGTCGCCCTCTGCGTCGGCGTCCTCTTCAGCATCGGCTTCATCATCGTCGGCCTGCCCCTCGCCGTCGTCCTCGGCCTCTTCATCGGCCTGCTCAACATGGTGCCCTATCTCCAGCTCATCTCCATCGTGCCGACGACCATCCTCTGCCTCGTCTACAGCGCCGACGCCCACGTCGACTTCTGGACGATATGGTGGTCGTGCATGGCCGTTTATATCATCGTGCAGTGCATCCAGGACCTCTTCCTTACCCCCAAGATCATGGGCAAGGCCATGGGTCTCAATCCCGCCATCATCCTGCTCTCGCTCTCGGTCTGGGGCACGCTCCTCGGCTTTATCGGCCTCATCATCGCCCTGCCGCTGACAACCCTCCTCCTGGCCTATTACAACCAGTATATCACCAACCGCGAGGACGGCGAGACCCCAGGCGAGCACCGCGAAGACTCAGCCGCCCTAAAAGACATGACCGACTCCCCCGCCGACTGACCCGTCGGCCGCCTATACATCAATAAAAGAGCTGTCACCTCTGAGAGGGACAGCTCTTTTATTGATGTAGTGTTTTAGACGAGTGGGATTATTCGCCCGGTTCGATAGCGCCGCTGGGGCAAACTTCTGCGCATGAGCCGCACTCGATGCAAGTGTCGGGATCGATGTGGTAGATTTCGCCTTCAGAGATTGCTTCAACGGGGCAAACGGGAAGACATGTTCCACAAGCCACGCATCTGTCGGTAATTACGTATGCCATGTTAGTAAATTTTGAAGATTAATATAGATTTCTGTTTATTTATCGCTGCAAATTTAATGTTTTATTTTTAAATACCATCCCCTCGGCATTTAAAAAAACGCCCCCGGCTGTTAAAATATAAATCATCAGAAGCTTACCGCACGGTTACGAGATGTTTGGCCGAGGCGGGCAGGTCGGTTGCGAGAGTGACGACATACTG
>CALZQD010000242.1 GCA_945828175.1 uncultured Bacteroidales bacterium
TTTCAAGCTGCCGATTCATCATTCTTAAAGCCTTTCTTATCCCGAACTCGCGTTAATAACCTTAATGTCTTTATCCGCCAGCCAGTGTTAGCAGCTTCTCATAAAGCTCGCGCTGCACGTCGTCGGTGTGATAGTCGGCGGCGGTTTTCAGCGCACCCTCTGAGAGGCGAAGTTTGTCGTCTTTGCTGAGGAAGTTGAACTCTTCGATTCTGTCGGCCAAGGCTTTGGCGTCGCCGGTGTCAAACAGGTAACCGTTGACGCCGTCGACGACGTAGCCCGACGGGCCGCCGATGCGCGAAGCGATTACGGGTGTTCCCGCGGCCATTGCCTCGATGCCGACAAGGCCGAGGCTCTCGGCGCGCCGTTCGGTCGGGAAGATGAAGAGGTCGAAACTGCGATAGAGCGACGGCAGACGGTCGTGCGACTGCGGACCGATATATTCGACGCAGTCGCTGAGTCCCCGATCTTTTATCGCTGCTTCAAGCTGCTGCGACTGAGCTCCTTTGCCTGCGATAATAGCCCGACAGGCGATGCCGCGCTGACGCAGCAGCACGACGGCGTCGAGCAGGGTTTTCCAGCCCTTGCCGTGGTCGATGCGCGACACGAAGCCGAGCGTAAGTGTCTGCGACTCGGGAGCTTTCGGCTTGTCGTAATAGAATTTAGGACCTAATCCGCCCGACGGCGACACAAAGATATTGGAGTAATCAATCAGGGCCGGGAATTCTTCGCGCAGAACCTTGCGGTAATATTCTGACGGACTGACAATCATCTTTGCCCGCGGCAGCATCGGTGCGGCGATGTTCTTGAGCTTCTTTTTCATGCCCGTTTCGGGCAGCACGTCGTCGCCGTGGACATTGAATACCAACGGCAACCGCCTCAGCCGGGAGGCCACGCGCAGCGGTATCGACGTGAAAGTGATAGTGTGGACATAGACTATGTCGTAGCTCTTGAAAATGAGCTTGTAGAGAGTCTTGGCGTAGAACGAGACATATGCCGCGGCCTTGGCCGCCGCGCCCTTGCGCTTGCCGCGGATGGCGACGAGCTCGGTGACGCCGTCGGTGTTGCGGCGCCGCGCGTCTTCGACAAAGTTCCTGACAAAAGTGCCGTAGACCTTGTCGCTCTCCGACGGATACATGTTTGAAATGACCAACAGCCTCATCACTCTTTGCCTTGAAGTTTGCGAATCGCCCGGCGGCCGGCTTTGCAGGCTATCTGATAGGGCTTTATCTTGCTGCAGAGCCAGATATGGTTTGCCGCGCCGCGGCCGATGGTGTCGCGCATGACGGGGTAGGAGAGAAGCCGCGCGTTGACATCGCTGATAGCCTTGATTTTACGCGCCGCCACGCCGCGCTCGATATAATAGCCCATGTAGCGTATGAGGTAGCCGTCGTTGTCGCGGCGCATGTCGGGCCTGCGGCTGTCGACGAAATCGTGGCACCACAGCAGGGCTTTGAACTGCGAGGCCAAAGCCTTGTCGGTGACGCTGACGTGTGAGAGCGATTCGTCGTTGACGTAGTAGTAATAAGAGACGAAATCGACGGCGCAGATCGTTGGCTGCCGCTCAACGAGCAGCTGGGTGAGCAGGATACGGTCTTCTGAATGAGACTGATGCATGAAGGTCTCGTAGACGTGGCCCTCGAAGAGTGAGCGCTTGAACAATGAGCCGCAGAGCGAGCAGGTCGTCCAGTTGAGTATGGCGCGCAGATATGCGACGGCGTCGAGACCTATCGCACCGAAGCGCCGGCGACGGGCGCGGAGGCCGCGCGAGGTCACCATCTCGAGGTCGCCCACGGTGATGTCGGCCCGGCTGTCGCGGGCGGCGTGGTAGAGCCTCTCGAGGGCGTTTTCGGGCAGATAGTCGTCGCTGTCGCAGAAAAATACATACTCGCCGCGGGCGTTCTCGTAGCCGGTACGCCGCGCCATCATCAGGCCTTCGTTCTTATCTTTGGTGATGACTCTGACGCGGCTGTCGCGGGCGGCGTAGTCGGCTAAGATGGCCGCCGAGCCGTCGGGACTGCAGTCGTTGACGCAGACTACCTCGATGTCGCCGAATGTCTGGCTTAAAATCGAGTCGAGGCAGCGGCCGAGATAGCGCTCGACATTGTAGACGGGGACGAGGACTGAGATGCTTATTTTTTCTGGCATTTGTTGGTCGATTTTTTACAAAGATAGGCATATTTTTCTTGCGGGCTATGCAATAAAAGCTCTGAAACGACGTTTTACAAGTGTTAAGAGGCGTTAACGAGCCTCGATATTTCGGAATATTAAAGATAAAACTATGAATATCAGTTTTTTCGGACTCGGATACGTAGGCTGCGTCGGCTCGGTTTGCTTTGCCAAGCTCGGCCATAAGGTCATTGGCGTTGATGTGTCTCAAAATAAAGTCAACCTTATCAACGAGGGACGTCCTACCATCATCGAAAAAGACATCGCCGAGATCTGCCGCGAGGTCGTCGACGCCGGCCGGCTCACGGCGACGACTAACGCCGAAGAGGCCGTCAAAGCTACCGACATCTCATTTGTCACCGTCGGCACCCCTTCGTCGAAAGAGGGTCATCTCAATCTCGAATATATCTATAATGTCGCCCGCCAGATCGGCGAGGCGCTGAAGCATAAAGACACGTTCCACACCGTCGTCATCCGCAGCACCGTCATGCCCGGCACCAACCGTCGCGTCGGCGAGATCATCGCCGAAGCTTCAGGCAGGAAGCGCGACGTCGACTTCACCGTCGTCTCTAACCCCGAATTTCTCCGCGAGGGCAGCTCGGTCCACGATTTCATGAACCCGCCCATCAACCTCGTCGGCACCGACAACGAGCGCGCCCTCGAGCAGATGCGCGAGCTCTACAGCGCCATCCCCGCCGAGTTTGTCGCTTCTGACATCGAGGTCTGCGAGATCATGAAATATGTCAACAACACCTACCACGCCCTGAAGATTGTCTTCGCCAACGAGGTCGGCAATATATGCAAGTCGCTCAACATCGACAGCCACAAGGTGATGGACATCTTCTGCCGCGACCGCCAGCTCAACATCTCGCCCTACTACTTCAAGCCGGGCTTCGCCTACGGCGGCTCATGCCTGCCCAAAGACCTGCTGGCGCTGAAGACTCTCGCCGCCGACCACTACGTCGAGGTGCCCGTCATCAACAACATCAGCCGCAGCAACGAGATTCAGAAAGCCAACGCCACCGAGCTCATCTTCAGTCAGCCCTCGCACAAAATCGGCATCCTCGGCCTGAGCTTCAAGTCGGGCACCGACGACCTGCGCTGCAGCCCCATCGTCGACGTCGTCGAGAGCCTCCTCGGCAAAGGCTGCGACATAAAGATCTACGACAAGAACGTCAACCTGTCGAATATCACCGGCACCAACAAAGACTATATCATGGCCCGCATACCTCACCTCCAGCACCTCGTCAGCGGCGACCTCGACAGCGTCGTGGCCGACTCCGACGTGATCGTGGTGACCAACAAAGAAGCCGAATTCGCCGACCTCCTCGAACGTTATCCCGGCAAAACTGTCATAGACCTTGTCAG
>CALZQD010000243.1 GCA_945828175.1 uncultured Bacteroidales bacterium
ACGCCGGAGGTCTCAGCCGCAGCGTCAGCGTCAGCCAGCGCGGCAAGCAGCAGGCCGTCAACAACAATAATGCAAAACTGAAAGTCACCCGCCTCGATTTTGCCAACCAGGCCAACGGAAAGGTACTGAACAACTACGGCGATCCGTTCTACAACGATGAGACGCGCCGTTTTGCCGCACGAATCCTTTATGACGGTCCGGCAACAGAGATAACAAAAACTGTCTATGTCAAGATAATCGATCCGGACGGAACACTCGAGACATTCAGCGGAAGTCCGTCGGGTTACACAATGAGCGACGAGATAACATTCAGACCCGGCACGGGGAATTACGCATATCTGCCCGCGTATGGCAATGACGAGGTATCGACATTCCCTGTCGGCACACTGCGATATGAAGTCTGGATTGATGGCAGCTGTGTCAACACGTCATATATCACCATCAATCCCGGCGCGCCTGGCGCACTGCTCGTCGACGGCCAGAGCTCGCTGACGCTCAACTTCGACGCCGACGGCGGCACCCGCACCCTCACCGTCAGCGGAGCCGGAAGCGACTGGTCGACTTGGGGCATCCCGTCATTCTGCTCGGTCAACAAAGGCTCTACAACATTTACCCTCACCTGTGAAGCCAACACGTCGCGCGACAGTCGCAGCGACTATATGAAAATCAAAGCCGGCGACCGCGAAGTGCGCATCGACATCAAACAGGAGGGCGCCCGCTCGAATATCACAGCCAGCATCGAGAAGGTCTGGATGGAGCACGACGTCTACCAGAACGGCGAGAAAGGCATGCGAATCCACGTCAAGTTCCATAACAACAACATGAAGGGGCACACCGGACGCGTCATCGCCTACTTCTACTGGGACGACAGCACCGGCAATCCTCTCAAAGACCGCGACGACAGATACTGCACCACCGGCGGCAATGTCTGCGTCGGCGAAGGATTCACACCAAGCTACGACAACTCGACGTATGAAGATTTCAAACTTTTCATGCCTCTCGACCAGTTCGACATAACAAACAGCGGCAAGCACAGCCTGAAATTCTTCGTTGCAATACGCGACAATACAATAGGTGAGCAGCTTACAGATTCAGACTGGCAATATATCACATATACAAAGAATTAATGGAATTAGCACCCGATACAATTATCAATGACCGCTACCGGCTGATTGAACGGCTCGGTCGCGGCAGCTTCGGCGAAGTTTGGCTCGCCGAGGACACCAAGACAGGGATTCAGATCGCAATCAAAATCTATATCGCGCTCGACACGCGCGGTATCGATGAATTCCGAACCGAATTCACTAACGTCTACAACTTCAACCACACCAACCTGCTGCGCCCCGACTATTTCGACAACTACGGCAGCCATCCCTTCCTGGTGATGCCCTACTGCCCGGTCACACTCGGTAACAAGGCGGGCCAACTGAGCGAAGACGAGCTGTGGCAGCTCATAGCCGACGTCAGCGCCGGCCTGGCCTACCTCCATCAGCACGACGTCGTCCACCGCGACATCAAGCCCGACAACATCCTGCAGGACACGAGCGGCAACTATCTCATCTCTGACTTCGGTCTGAGCAAGAAGATGCGCTCGACCCTGCGCAAGGCCTCGGCCCGCAGCAACGCCGACAACTCGTCGGGCACCATAGGCTATATGGCTCCCGAGATGTTCACGGCAAACCCTACCCCGGTCAAGGCGACCGACATCTGGGCTCTCGGCGCCTCAATCTACGAATTGGCGACCGGCGAGATGCCTTTCTGCGGCCAGGGCGGCGTGATGGAACTCCATGGCGCCGAGCTGCCTGTGCTGCCCGCTCCGTTCAGCCCCGAGCTGACCGAGCTGATGCACAAATGTCTCGCAAAAGAGACCTGGGACCGTCCCATGGCCTCGCAGATTCACGAAATCGCGCAGCATAAGATCGACGCTGCCTCGGGCAACGCCGGCGCGGGCGACAACGGCAACGCCGGCAACACGGGCAATCAGACCGTTTCGGAGAACAACGGCGGCAATGTCGTCGTGGTCAAAGAGGACAGCAAACTGCTGAAGAATCTGAAACTAATGCTAAACCCACCCGGAATCTTAATCGCCGTGATGGTCATCGCCCTCATCAATGTTAATTCTAATAACAACGAAATTTCGGATAGAATTAATGAACTGGCTGAAAGGGTTGGTGAGCTAACCCGCGTGAACACATCGCTGAAAGCATCGGTCGAAGCATCAGAACAGACTTTCAACGCCATTCTCGGCAATCAGGATATCAAGGCATTTATCAACGACCTGACCAACACAGGCGACCCTGTGGGTACACCTATTGTCAGTAGCAAGACGACCTACCTTATCCCCTGGGTGACTGTTTTCTCGAAGCAAAAAATCGACAACGGCAAGTTTTACGTAAAATTTTATACTCCATCGGGACTATCTACCGGCAGTGAATCGAAAAACGGCTACAGCTACAGCGACAACTTCAGCGTCGAAGCCAACAAACCGACTACCCTGCAGTTTATGGGCTGGGGCGGCAAAGATCCCGGCTTCTGGTCGCCCGGCGAATACCGCATCGAAATATGGTATGGCGGCAAGCGCATCGGCAGCAACACTTTCAGAGTAAGATCATAGGATTAATGGTCTAATCGTCGACAATATTCTTCAAAGCCTCCACAAAGCGACACTGCGGAGGCTTTTTTAATTGATTTAACTTTTGCCATGAGATATATTTCATAACTTTACAGAAATAAACCATCAATTTTTACATCACAATCTTTTCTAAAAACGGATTTCAATGATTATGAAGCGACTGATTTTTCCTCTTATAGCAGTACTCTCTCTCATGACAGTTTCTTGTGGTGACGACGAACCGTCGATTCCCTCAAACGCCATAAGCCTCAATATGCCTAATGAAGACAACGGCCAGACCCGCCTGGGTTTCAGCGATGTCTACATCAACAGCTCTGACAATTTCGTCGGCCGTGAATGGTCAATCGTCGACATGGGCAAGAAAGGCGGCTTCAAAAAGGAACCCGAAACCTCGCAGATTGCTCAGGAAGTGGCTGTCACCCCGGGCCATTTCTATCAGCTGCTGCCAAACAACGCCCTCAGCGTCATCGGCGGTGAGAGAGCGCTCGCCATCAACAGCGGTTTCTATAACGTCTACGTCAACTCGTGGCTCCGCGGCGACAACGGCAACATCATCGGCGCCAACGTCTCGTTCTCTGAATACAGACCGAAAAACAGCGGACTCCTCGACTGGGACAGCAACATCGGCATCCAGATGCACGAAGGTTTTGACAATGTCGAGCGCGCCGAATTTTCGTTCCGCAAAGGCTTTGTCTTCGACAATGTTTATGAAATCTACAACATGGGCAACAGCGACCTGCGCACCCATCTCGAGATTACAATCAAAGAAAACACCATCAGCTTCGCCAACGTAGCCTGGGTACCCAACGGCGCCGCCGAAGTCGTCATCAAAGTCCGCCACGGCAACCTCTACACCTGTCTCTTATACACATCTCCGAGCCCACGAGACGTAGAGGAATC
>CALZQD010000244.1 GCA_945828175.1 uncultured Bacteroidales bacterium
GCAGGCCAAGGCGTTGGCTGCGAGGGTTGAAACCCTCGCTCCATACGACCTCGCTGAAGTTCGGAGCCGGCAAAAATGGCGACGGTCAGAGACCGCGGGCTCCCGGTGCGCAGCCTATGGAGCAACGGTTTTAACCGTTGCAGACCAAGGCGTTGGCTGCGAGGGTTGAAACCCTCGCTCCATACGACCTCGAGCTCGTCGCCGGCAAAAATGGCGACGGTCAGAGACCGCGGGCTCCCGGTGCGCCCGGGATTAAAGTTTTGGATTTTAGGGGTTAGTCTTCGCAGTAGTGGCGTAGGACGCGGCGGTAGGAGTTGAAGATTTTGCTTTTGCTGACGAAGCCGACGTAGAGGCCGTTCTCGACGACGGGAAGGTTCCAGGCGGCGGTGTCGTCGAAGATCTTCATGACTTTGTCCATGCTCATGCCGACTTCGATCTTGGCGGCCGGGATGACCATGAAGTCGCTGACGCGCATCTTGCGGTAGAGGTCGGGACGGAACATGATGTTGCGAATGTCGTCGAGAAGGACGATGCCGAGGAGCTCGCCGCTGTTGTTGACGACAGGGAAGAGGTTGCGGTTTGACTTGGCGATGGTGTCGACCATGTCTTTGAGACTCATCTCGGGACGGACGGTTAGGAAGTCGCGCTCGATGACGTTATCAATCTTGAGCAGGGTCAGGACGGCTTTATCCTTCTGATGGGTGAGGAGCTCGCCGCGTTTGGCAAGACGCATGGTGTAGATGCTGTAGGGCTCGAAAACCTTGATTGTACCGTAGGATATGGTCGAGACGATGAGCAGGGGCAGGAAGAGGTCGTAGCCGCCGGTGAGTTCGGCGGTGAGGAAGATTGCCATCAGCGGTGCATGCATGACGCCGCTCATGACGCCGGCCATGCCGATGAGGGCGAAGTTCTTGGTCGACAGGGCGGTGTCGAAGCCCATGAGGTTGGCCGAGTAGGCGAAGACGAATCCGGCCATGCAGCCGACGTAGAGCGAGGGGGCGAATGTGCCGCCGACGCCGCCGGCGCCGTTGGTCGACGAGGTGGCGAATGCCTTGGTGGCGATGATGAGGATGATGAAGAGAATGATGAACCACACCGAGTTGCGGTCGCCGTAGAAGATCGAGCCGTTGACGATAGTCGAGGGGTCGCCGCCGAGGAGGCCGAGAATCGAGCCGTAGCCTTCGCCGTAGAGGGGCGGGAAGATGAAGACGAGGGTCGAGAGGATGACGCAGCCGACGGCGGTCTTGTACCAGCGGTTCTTGAAGCGGCCGAAGAAGTTCTCCATCATGTTCATGACCTTGGTGAAATAGAGCGACACGAGGCCGCAGAAGACGCCGAGGACGATGACGAAGGGAATCTTCGACATATAGAATTCCTCGCTCTGGACGAAGAAGAACTCGAAGTCGTAGCCGGTATAGATGTAGGCGATTGTCGCGCTGGTAATCGAGGCAATCAGCAGGGGCATTACCGACACGGCCGTGAGGTCGAGCATGAGCACCTCGAGGGTGAAAAGCATGCCCGCGATTGGAGCCTTGAAGATACCGGCGATGCCCGCGGCGGCGCCGCAGCCGACGAGTATCATCAGCGAGCGCGACGACATCCTGAAGAGGCGGCCGATGTTCGAGCCGATGGCGGCGCCCGTGTAGACAATAGGTCCCTCGGCACCGACCGAACCACCGAAACCGATGGTTATCGAGCTGGCGACGAGCGATGTATAGATGTTATGGCGCTTTAGACGGCTCTTGTTCTGAGAAATGGCGTAGAGCACGCGGGTGACACCGTGAGAGATATCGTCCTTGACGACATAGCGCACATAGAGGGCGGCGATGACGACGCCGATCGAGGGGAAAAGGATGTAGACATAGTTGCCGGCGCTGATGTCGACCTGCGAGGTCAGTCCGCCCGAGATGAAATGAATGAGCGTCTTGAGCAACAGGGCCGCAAGACCGCCGAACAAACCGACCAGAAAGGCCACGAAAAGCACGAAGGTCTTCTCCTTGACATGCTTCTCGCGCCAGAGCACAAAGCGCAGAAAGAGGTCGGATACCGAGTGTTCTGCAGGAATATTTTCTGTTGATTCAGTCATCGTGATGAATAGATTTCATTTATACGCCACGGCCTTTGACGACCGTTCTGACAGTGTATAACAATATTTTAAGATCGAAGCCGAAAGAAACGTTCTCGAGATAGATGAGGTCGTAGCTGAGTCGCTCGACCATCTGGGCGACCGTCGAGGCGTAGCCGTATTTGACCATGCCGAGCGATGTTATGCCCGGCCTAACCTGATGAATGAGGGCGTAATAAGGCGCCTGCTCGACGATGCGGTCGATATAGTATTTGCGCTCGGGTCTGGGGCCGACGAGCGACATATCGCCGACAAGAACGTTCCAGAACTGTGGCAGCTCGTCGAGGCGGTATTTGCGCAGGAAGTGCCCTACCCTTGTGACGCGGCTGTCGCTGTCGCTGCTGAGGGCCGGACCGTCGGATTCGGCGTCGGGACGCATGGTCCTGAACTTTATGATGTTGAAATTCTTCTTGTGATAGCCGACGCGCTCCTGGCGATAGAAGACCGGGCCGTCGGAGTCGCGGCGGACGGCCACAGCGATGGCCGCATAGACCGGCGACAGACAGAGCAGCGCCAGGGCCGAGACGAAGATGTCGCCGAGGCGCTTGAGATTGGCGACGGCGTAGGGGATATGGGGCGTAGTGACATCGACGAGTGGCTCACCGATGACTGTCGTCATTCGCGGGCGGCCGGTGATGATATGATACATCTCGGGGGTGAGCAGAATCCTGACGCCCAGGCGATAGAGACGGTTGATGATGTCGATCGTGCGCTTCATGTCGCCCGAGCGGGCCACGACGATGACCGTCTTGACGTCGAGTCGGTCGCAGACGTCCTCGATGTCGTCGAAGTTGTAGACTGGGCGGTCGACCTTGCGGGCTGAGTTGAGCGACGGAGAGTCGTCGACATAGGCCATAACGTTATACTGCAGGGTGTTGTCGTCGACGGCGAGACGCTTTGCCAGGCGCGAGGCGCGCTCGGGCTCGCCGACGATGAGAGTGTTGAAACTCAGCATGCCGCTGCGTATGAGCTTCTTGTTCCTGACCGAGATGAAATATCTGACGACAAAGACCGGCAGGAAAAGGCAGCCCCACATGACGAGCATGAGCTCGTAGTTCTGCAGGCGCTCGGGGATGTGGTCGTCGACGAGGACAGAGAAGAATATGACGATGACGGCGATGAAGGTGACGATGAGGGTGTTGAAGAAGTCGTCGAGACGCGAGCGGCGGAAGGCTTCGTTATAGTAGCCCGAGACGGCATAGAAAATCACGAGCATCAGCGGCACGATTAAGGTGCCGATGATGACGACAGGGTCGTGAAGCCATCGGCCGAGCGTCATGACGCCGAAGTCTTTAGGCAGCGATATGAAACGAAATACGTTGAAGCATATCCATCCGGCCATCGTCATTAAAT
>CALZQD010000245.1 GCA_945828175.1 uncultured Bacteroidales bacterium
GTATATACCTAAACCAAAGAGACATCTGTTTTGTTAATTTAAATAAATAAAGATTATTTCTGAAACGAAAATTTCAACTATCAAATTAATATTATGAATTTCAACAATTTCACCATCAAATCGCAGGAAGCCATCCAGAAGGCCGTCGAGCTGACCCGCCGCGCCGGCTCTCAGGCCATCGAGCCGGTCCACCTGCTGAAAGGTGTCGTCGACGAAGGCGAGTCTCTGGTAAAGTTCATCTTCCAGAAAATAGGCGCCAACCTGCAGGCCGCGTCTGCACAGATCGACCGTGAGATTGACTCACTGCCTAAAGTCTCGGGCGGCGAGCCGTACCTCAGCCGCAGCTCGAACGACGTGCTGCAGAAAGCGCTCGACATCTCGAAGAAGATGGGTGACGAATATGTCACTCTCGAGGCCCTGCTCATGGCCATCTTTGAAATCAACTCACCCGCATCGACCATTCTCAAAAACGCCGGCCTGAGCGAGAAAGACCTCAAGACTGCCATCGAGGAGCTGCGCAAAGGCAAGAAAGCCACCGACCAGAGCGCCGAAGAGACCTACAACGCTCTGTCGAAATATGCCGTCAACCTCAACGAACGCGCCCGCTCGGGCAAGCTCGACCCCGTCATCGGACGTGACGAGGAAATCCGTCGCGTGCTTCAGATTCTGAGCCGACGCACCAAGAACAACCCCATGCTCATCGGCGAGCCCGGTACCGGCAAGACAGCCATCGCCGAAGGTCTGGCCCACCGCATCGTCCGCGGCGACGTGCCCGAGAACCTGCGCACAAAGCAAATCTACTCGCTCGACATGGGTGCCCTCGTCGCAGGCGCCAAATATAAAGGCGAGTTTGAGGAACGACTCAAAGCCATCGTCAACGAAGTGACATCGGCCGACGGCGAAATCATACTCTTCATCGACGAAATCCACACCCTCGTCGGCGCCGGCAAGGGTGAAGGCGCCATGGACGCCGCCAATATCCTCAAACCGGCGCTCGCCCGCGGCGAACTCCGCAGCATCGGCGCGACAACCCTCGACGAATATCAGAAGTATTTCGAGAAAGACAAGGCTCTCGAGCGCCGCTTCCAGAAAGTGATGGTCAACGAGCCTGACGAGGCAAGCGCCATCGCCATACTCCGCGGCCTCAAAGAGCGTTATGAGAACCACCACAAAGTAAGAATCCGCGACGAGGCGATTATCGCCGCAGTTCAGCTGTCAGAGCGTTATATCACCGACCGTTTCCTGCCCGACAAGGCCATCGACCTAATCGACGAGGCAGCCTCGAAGCTCAAACTCGAGATTGACTCTGTGCCCCAGGCTCTCGACGACATCACCCGCCACATCGCCCAGAAAGAAATCGAGCGCGAGGCCATCAAGCGCGAGGGCGACAAAGAGAAAGTCAAGGAAATCGAAAAAGACATCGCCTCGCTCAAGGAGGAGGAGAAAGAGTACTCAGCCAAATGGAAGGCCGAGAAAGAGCTCATCAACCGAATCCAGCAGAACAAGATCGACATCGAGCAGCTCAATTTCGACGCCGAACGCGCCGAACGCGAGGGCGACTACGCCAAGGTTGCCGAAATCAGATATTCGCGCATCCAGCAGAAAGAGCAGGAGAACGCCTCGATACAAGAGCAGCTCAAGATGATGCAGGGCGACCGCGCACTCATCAAGGAGGAAGTCGACGCCGAAGACATCGCCGACGTCGTATCGCGTTGGACCGGCATCCCCGTCAACAAGATGGTACAGAGCGAGAAAGAGAAGCTGCTGCATCTCGAATCGGAGCTCCACAGCCGTGTCGTCGGTCAGGACGAGGCCATCAGCGCCATCGCCGACGCCGTGCGCCGCAGCCGTGCCGGCCTCAACGACCCCAAACGCCCAATCGGCTCGTTTATCTTCCTCGGCACCACGGGTGTCGGTAAGACCGAGCTCGCAAAGGCCCTGGCCGAATACCTCTTCGACGACGAGAACATGATGACGCGAATCGACATGAGCGAGTATCAGGAGAAGCACTCAGTGTCGCGACTCGTCGGAGCGCCTCCGGGATACGTCGGCTATGACGAGGGTGGCCAGCTGACCGAAGCCGTCAGACGCAAGCCCTACTCTGTCGTGCTCTTCGACGAAATCGAGAAGGCACATCCCGATGTGTTCAACATCCTGCTGCAGGTGCTCGACGACGGACGTCTGACCGACAACAAGGGCCGCAACGTCAACTTCAAGAACACCATCATCATCATGACCTCGAACATGGGCTCGCAGCTCATCCGCGACAACTTCTCGAAGATGACCGACGAGAACAAGGCCGAGACCGTCGAGAAGACCAAGGAGCAGGTGCTCGATATGCTCAAGCAGACGATACGCCCCGAATTCCTCAACCGCATCGACGAGATAATAATGTTCACGCCGCTAAACCGCAACGAAATCGAGGAAATCGTCGGCCTGCAGATCAAGAGCATCCAGGCTATGCTACGCCGCAGCAGCGGCATCGAGCTCGAAGTGACGCCCGCAGCTCTATCGTACCTCGCCGACGAAGGCTATGACCCCGAATTCGGCGCCCGTCCCGTCAAGCGAGTCATCCACCGCCTGGTACTCAACCGCCTGTCGAAAGACATCCTCGCCCAGACCGTCGACAAAGACAAACCCATCATCATCGACGTCGACAAGGATAACGACACCCTCGTGTTCAAAAACTGACCCCTCATTAATAAATACACCAAAGCCGGAGCGCTCAAACCCAAAAGCGCCCCGGCTTTTATTTTCTATGGCGGCGGGAGGGGATTTACGCGAAATTTTTAGTAAATTTGCAGGCATAACTTCCGACACATCATGCAACAAAAAATCATCATTCTCGATTTCGGTTCACAGACGACCCAGCTCATCGGCCGCCGTGTTCGCGAACTAAACACTTATTGCGAAATTGTGCCTTATAACAAGATGCCTTACGACGATCCGTCGGTGATAGGCGTCATCCTCTCGGGCAGCCCGTTTTCGGTCTACGACGAGAAGGCGTTCAAAACCGACCTGAGCCTGCTGCGCCGCCGCTATCCGCTGTTGGGTATCTGCTACGGCGCCCAGCTGATGGCCTATGAAGGCGGCGGCTCTGTCGAGCCCGCTCCGTCGCGCGAATATGGCCGCGCCAAGCTGACGACGGTCACGGCCGACCCCCTGCTCGAAGGCATCGAAGCCGGCGCCCAGGTATGGATGAGCCACGGCGACACCATCACCTCGCTGCCCGACGACTTCAGGATCATCGCATCGACACCCGAGGTTGCCTGCGCCGCCTACCACGTCGAAGGCGAACAGACATGGGGCGTGCAGTTCCACCCCGAGGTCTTCCACTCGACCTGCGGCACCCGCCTGCTCGAAAACTTTGTGGCCGGTGTCTGCGGCTCGAAACGCGACTGGAGCGCCGAATCGTTCATCGACTCGACCGTCAAGGCACTGCGTGAACAGCTCGGCGACGACAAGGTCGTGCTCGGCC
>CALZQD010000246.1 GCA_945828175.1 uncultured Bacteroidales bacterium
ACACACTGCATATCGTCGGCAGCGTCAGATGTGTATAAGAGACAGGAACTACATTTGTCCCGTTTCAGCCTCAAAGTTACTTCGCTCCAGTTCAAATAATAATATAAGCATTAAATCTCAATTTTGTCGGTCGGATATTATTTATTATCTTTGCGTTAAAGTATTAGCAATGACTGACTACAGAGACATCAGAGAGCCTTTCGACCCGTCAATGATAGAGGTAGAAATCAAAAACTTCACCATTAATACATTAGTAGAGATGATGAAGAACAATGTCATTGATTTAGCCCCGGAATTCCAAAGAAACGGAGATATATGGCCCGATGAAAAAAAGAGCCGGCTCATCGAGTCTCTGATTTTAGGTTTGCCGCTGCCGAGTTTCTATTTCAGTTATGATTCCACTTCTAAGAAATGGATAGTAATCGACGGTCTGCAAAGGCTCAGCGCCCTAAAGGCTTTCATGATAGATAAAAAACTCGCTCTGAAAGGTCTTGACTTTCTGGGCGAATATTATGACAAATGGACATTTGACGACTTTTCATTTACTGACCAGCTGAACATGGGCATGCTGACAATAACGGCTAACGTCATAAAGGGCAACACCCCCGCAAACGTAAAGTATATTCTTTTTCAACGCATCAACTCGGCAGGCACCCCGCTTAATCCTCAGGAAATACGCAATGCCTTGAATCAAGGCACCGCAAGCAGGTTCCTGGCTGAACTCGCCGGTTATCCATTGTTTAAAAAGATGGTGCGAGTCGACTCGAAAAGAATGATAGATTGCGAGTATGTGCTTAGATTCATCGCCTTCAGCAGAGGCAGTTATGGTGAATACCGTAATAAAATGGATGTATTTCTCAACGATCAGATGGCAATACTCAACCGTGCAGATTCCACAACGCTTGACAACATAAGAGAAGATTTTATGGCGTGTCTCTCACTATGGGATCGTGTACTGTGTGAGCTCGCGTTCAAAAACCCTGCCTTCCCCAACAAAGGCGTCTCAAAAGCATTGTTCGACATGCTCATGACAGTTGCCTCAAAAATGCAGTCGCACGAAAAAAATGCGCTTGCCGAAAAAGCAGAAATTTTCAAAACAAATTACATCCGATTGTTCAACGACAGCGAGTTTACTGATTTGCTTTCAAGCGGAACAAGTAAAATAGCAAAAATCAATCGACGCAACGATATTCTTGAATCCGCAATACGCAGCGCCATCAATGGCAGAACAATATGATTAAAAATTATACGCTCCATAATTTTAAAATTCACGACAATACCAGTCTTGAACTTGGCAAAATTACCCTTCTGACGGGTGTGAACGGCATGGGTAAATCATCGGTCATTCAATCGATGCTGATGCTCCGCGAATCATATCTAAAACGCGATTTGCCTGATAATCTGAATCTACGAGGTGATTCGTTTTACGTCGGCCTTTCTTCAAACATCATAAACTGGAACCCGACAGAAGATGCAAAACATCTTGTCATTGAACTCACGGCAACAGATGCTGACGAAATAAAGACCGACAAGAGCCGATTCTCATTCAATTATCTCGCACCTGATAAGACTTATCTCGAGAGCAATCCCGACGATACATCATACGATACCGACCACATGAAATCGTTATCGCTCTTCAATCAAGATTTTCAGTATCTGAGCGCCTTCAGATACGGTCCGATGGAAATCTATCAATCTGACGAAATGTATGTCGATCAAAACCGTCAGATTTCAAAATCAATGGGTCGCGGAGAATATGGCATCTATTTCCTTGAAAAATTCGGCAACGAAAATGTCCCTATCGCACAACTCAATTATAACCCTGAAACAGAAAAAGACCTTTCTCTCAAACGTCAGGTTGAACTGTGGATGAACGAAATAGCAGAAGGAACAAGTCTTAAAATCGATCAGACCGGCAACCAATATAAATTGAAACTTGCGTTCAGACGTCAAGGTAAATCGCCTCTTTGGGTCGACGCGCTGAATACAGGCTTCGGCATTTCATATACCTTGTCACTGCTAACAGCCATCCTTTCTTCAAAACCAGGCTCACTGATATTATTAGAAAACCCCGAGGCGCATATCCATCCTGCAGCGCAGGCCGGACTAATGCGACTGATTTCTTTAGCCGCTGCAAATGGCGTCCAATTTATAATCGAGACTCACAGCGACCATATCGTCAACGGCGCTCTCGTAGGTCTAAAAAGAGAAATTCTCCCGGCCGGTAGCGTCAGCATCTATTTCTTTGAAAGAGATACCGACACCTACAATGCCCACCTCACCAAAATGGAGATTTCAGAAGAATGCCGAATCACCAACGGTCCCGACGGCTTTTTCACGCAGCTGCAGTCAGATATGGAAGTATTATTCGGATTCAGGAACTGATGGCAAACAAACTTTTCCTCGAGCTGCCGTCAAAAGCGGCTTTGTCTCAGCTTTCAAAGAAAGAACTTTTTCAGCTGGTCAATCAATTTATCGACGCGCTGAAAATGATTGACCATGAAGACTATAATGGTTACTTTGTCAAAGACGACTTACAGCACTTCTATCAGTTCGCCTCCGCTATTGACCGAAATCTTGGGGTAATGTTGCTTGCTGCAATAGAACCGTGGCTTGACTACAAATCGTCGGCTAATGCTAAATCTAACCGTAACTATGTAGCCAACGGAGTATCGGTGACAGGCTCACTATTGGCATCTTATCTCGATAATATTGCCGATTCGCTTTTCTTGACACTGCAACCGACCGCATCACACCCATCATCGTTAACAATCACTGAAAACAATAGGTTTCTGCACCGCATAACACCCGCTGTTATCGAAGAAATTTTTCTTTACAAATGGTTTGTCGCCAATAGGATACCGCAACGAAAACTCGACAAGGATTACAGAAAGCACTCAAAATTTCGTGCGCATATGGGCAAAAAGGGCGATATTATATCTCCGTGGACTTATTCTGATGCGGATGCACTCGTACTACTCAGACACGCTGTTTATTCGAAAAAAGCCAAACGCCTGATACTCCATCATAAAGAAGATAAAAAAGTACTCGTCTTCTTCAACGAAAATTTAACCGAGCCAACCTATCACGCATATCAGATTTACGAAAAGGACTCATCAGAGCTATCAAAATTCTCCAATGAGTCAAAAAAGAAAATGGAAAAAGTTCTTTACTGAATAGCGCACTAACAATTTGTATTCCAGAGCCAAATTCAGTTCTCCGCCATTCCATAGTGGGTGCATCGTCGTGTTTAGCGGACATGAAAAAACCTCGGGTCTTGTGGGAACCGAGGTTTTTTGCGGTGTAGCGGGACCGAGAATTGAACTCGGGACCTCCGGGTTATGAATCCGACGCTCTAACCAACTGAGCTATCCCGCCTTTTGCGAGTGCAAAGTTAAGGCGTTTTTCTTAATTATGCAAGACCTGTCTCTTATACACATCTCCGAGCCCACGAGACGTAGAGGAATC
>CALZQD010000247.1 GCA_945828175.1 uncultured Bacteroidales bacterium
GGCTGATTGTTTTATTGTTGAGTGGTCTAATTCTTATATCGAACTCACGTTAAAATAACACTACCTTGATCAGGCTCGAAAACGTCTCATACCGCTACAGACACAGCCGCACCGACGCTCTCGCCGACCGCCGCCAACACTTCTTCGACATCACCCTCGCCGACCTCTTCACCCAGATGGACCTCCTCGACATCCCCCTCTCCGCCCTTATCGCCCGGTATCGCAAAACCCACGAAGAATAGCTATGAACCTGCTTGCAGCTATGGGCTCATATTTCTTCTTCCCCACAAAACCCGAAGTCAATTTCGATTACGAGGTATTCCAAACCAACGACTAACTCGTCTTTTGACGATAATGAACTTGCGTTATGAATTTGCTATCTTTCTTGCTTCGGCGAGGTCGGTGAGGTGGTCGAGGTCGATGACGGGGCCGAGGGGATAGGGGCGGAGGCGGAGGCCGGCGGTGAGGAGGGCGCGCTGGTAGTCGCGCATGCGAGTGATGCCGCAGGCGGCGCATTGGCGCAGGATGTCGAGCACTTTGGGGCTCAGGCCGTAGATGCCGGCTGAGATGTAGGGACTGCCGGCGACGGGGGTGTCGCTGAAGCGGTCGATGAGTTGCGTTGCGGGGTCAATCGAGATATACAGCGGTTTTTCGTCGTCGATGTAGTCGGTGACGGCCATGTAGCCGGCGGCGGTGCTGTCGGCGGCGAAGTCGCTGACGTAGCGGCTGAATGCCTCGGGTTTGAAGATGGTGTCGACGGTCGTCAGCACGAAGCGGCGGTCGCGGGGCAGGAGGGGCGCGAGGCGGTGAAAGCTATGCATCGACCCGGGCGTCTCGGCGGAAATGACTCTGAGGGGGACGGGAAGGTCGGGCGCTATGGCACGCAGATATTCGGCCACGGCGGGCATCGACCGGTTTGTGATGACGGCAATGCCCTCGGCACCGTTGTCGATGAAGATGTCGATAAGACGGCGTATCATCGGGCGCCCGTCGATGTCGATGAGCGGCTTGGGCTGCGCGGCGCCTTCGCTGTCGAGACGGCTGCCGCGGCCGGCGGCTATGATGGCGTAGTGCATCGTCGCTCGGGGCCCCGGTCAGGCGTTGTCGCCCGACAGGTCGAGGACGACGTTGTCTGAGCCTTTTTCGTAGTATTGCTTGCGCAGGGGACGGCGCGTAGCGGCATCTTCGCGCTGGCGGTTGCGGTAGATGTCGATGGCGGCGTAGATGGCGCGGCGCATCGATTCGGCCGAGGCTTCGCCTGTGCCGGCGATGTCGTAGCCGGTGCCATGGTCGGGCGATGTGCGCACGAAGGGCAGTCCGGCCGTGAAGTTGATGCCGTCTTCCATGGCGACGGTCTTGAACGGGGCGAGACCCTGATCGTGGTACATGGCCAGGATGCCGTCGAACTTGACGAAGCGTCCGGCGCCGAAGAAGCCGTCGGCGGCATAGGGGCCGAAGACGATTATCTTCTTGGCTTTCATCTCTTCGATGGCGGGGATGATGATTTCCTGCTCTTCGCTGCCGAGGAGGCCGTCTTCGCCGGCGTGGGGGTTGAGCGAGAGCACGGCGATGCGCGGCGACGAGATGCCGAAATCGCGGCGCAGCGAGGTGTTGAACGCGGCGATGCGCTCGGTCAGGAGCTCTTTTGTGATTGCCCCGGGCACTTTGGCGAGGGGCATATGGGTTGTGGCGAGGGCTACGCGCATGTTGTCGTTGCAGAGCACCATGAGGGCGCGGTCGCCGTTTTCGCCGATTGACGACTCGAGGTATTCGGTGTGGCCGGGGAAGGTAAAGGTCTCGCTCTGAATGTTATGCTTGTTGATGGGAGCTGTGACGAGCACGTCGACATTGCCCGCACGCAGGTCGGCGACGGCGCGCTCGAGGCTCGTGAAGGCGGCGCGGCCGGCGGCTTCGGTCGATACGCCTGTATCGATCTTGACGTCCTCGCCGATGACATTGATCATGTTGTAGACGCCGTCGACTATTTCTTCGCCCGAGGCGACCTGGGTGAACTGTATCGGCTGCAGGTCGAGCTGCTTGCGATAGTGTGAGGCTATCTTGGCCGAGCCGTAGACGACAGGAGTGCAGAGCTCGAGCAGACGATTGTCTTCGAGCGATTTGAGTATCACCTCATAAGAGATGCCGTTGATGTCGCCCTGAGTGATGGCGACTCTGATTTTGCGGTTGTTCATATCGTGTCTTGTTCTTTTTTATCGGGGTTGTTTTTGCCGGCGAGCATGCCGCAGGCGGCGGCAATGTCTTCGCCGCGCGAGGCTCTGATGGTAGCGGTGACGCCGAGTTCGTTGAGGCGGTCGCGGAAGGCTTCCATCGCGGCCTGCGACGTCGGGCTCAGTTCAGAGCCGGGAATCTTGTGGAACCGGATGAGGTTGACGCGGGCCGACGTGCCTTTGATGAGTTTTGCGAGGGCGTCGGCGTCGGCGAGGCGGTCGTTAACGCCGCGCCAGATGATATACTCGACCGACAGGCGGCGCTGGTGGGCGAAGTCATAGCCGCGCAGCATCTCGAAGATTTCTCTGACGGGGTAGGCGCGTTCGACAGGCATAAGCTCGGCGCGCTGGGCGCTGTAGGGTGAGTGGACGCTGACGGCCAGATGGACGCGGGTGAAATCGAGTATCCGCTTCATCTCCTTGAGACGGCCGATTGTCGACACGGTGATGCGCTTCGGGCTCCACGCCAGGCCCCAGGGGGCAGTGAGAATCTCGATGGCGTCGAGGACGGCGTCGAGGTTGTCGGTCGGCTCGCCCATGCCCATGAAGACGATGTTGGTGAGCTTGTCGCTGTCGGGAATAGAGAGTATCTGGTTGATGATGCCGGCCGTGGTGAGGTTGCCGTGGAATCCCTGGCGGCCTGTCATGCAGAACCGGCAGTTCATCTTGCAGCCCGCCTGCGACGAGACGCAGAGCGTGGCGCGGTCGCGGTCGGGGATATATACGGCCTCGACGTCGCGGCCGCCGGCGCCTTCAAAAAGATATTTCACCGTGCCGTCGGTCGAGCGTGCCTCGGCTTTGGGCGCCTCGCGTCCGACGGTATATTTCTCGGCCAGACGCGCGCGGGCTGTCTTCGACAGGTCGGTCATCTCGGCGATGTCGGTGACACGCTTGTCGTAGAGCCACTTGGCAATCTGTCCGGCAGCGAAGCGCGGCAGACCTTCGTCGGCGACGAGGTGGCGCAGCTGCTCGAGAGTCAGTCCGATAAGAGGTTTTCTGCTTTCCATGATACAAAAGTAACTACATTTCGCGACATAGCGATATAAAAATTACAAAAGCCTGCTGCGCAGAGCGCCATTCTTTAACTGTTTTTTACAAGCTCGGCGCTTGCCGTCTGTTATTTTATGGCTTTTATACATGGCGAAAGATTTTTTATATACCTGACGCACAAGTTATCTGTTTATTTTTTCGTAACTTTGCCCCGAATCTGTATCAGACACCAAAAT
>CALZQD010000248.1 GCA_945828175.1 uncultured Bacteroidales bacterium
CCGTAGAGGGTCTCGGGAAGGATCTCGTTAAGCTCGATAAAAATCTTATCGGCCAGACGCGCATAAGTTGGGATATTGCCCACACCGGTGCCGAGTATCACTTCGCCGTCAGGCGTGATGGCGGCTGCCTCGATGATGGCATAATCGATTTTACCATAAAAACCATAGCGGGTCTCCTGCGCCATTTCTGACAGATGTCGGTCATTGTAGTGGCAGTCGTGGCTGTTGATGCGCTTGCGCAGATCCGGGACACTCTGGTAGGGGGCGCGCATGTTGATTGCGTTGGCGCGTGAGAGTACGCCGTCGACATGGTCGCTCGTCGATGCTCCCGTGAAGATATTGACTTTAAAAGGACGTCCTTCGGCATGTTCTTTTGTTGCCTTTGCGGCCAATGCCTCAGTGATGGCTTTCGGAGTGCCCGATGCGGTGAAACCCGACAGACCGATGGTATCGCCATTCTTAATCATTTGTGCGGCTTCTTCAGCCGTGATGTAGTTAAATGCCATTAGGGTTATTCGGTTTATAGTTAATGTGATAATTTTATATTCTTGGTTTAGAACTTCTTTTCTAGTATTACCGACCATTTGACGGCCTGACGCAGAGTCTCGCTGTCGATGGCCGTTTCGGCCGCGTCGTCGGCTGCAACGCTTGAGGCGGTCGCGACTGTCTCGACGGGCCGGCGGTTTTCGGGCGGAGGCGCCGTCTGCTGCTGTCTTACCGACGTGGTTGCCGCGCTGTAGTCATCTGATGCGTCTGCCCGAGCGGTATTCCTGACTGCTGAAGAGGCCTGTCCGCCGGTTTGGGCATAGTCAGGCCACGATGTCGTACGGGGAAGCGGCTTCGATGCGGCGCGCGCCGTTCCTTTACGGCGTTTTTCCTTCGCGCTCTTGGCATAGGCCCATATCAGCGACCCCACAAACATCGCTCCGGCTACAAGCAGTTCCTTTAAATTTTCATCCACATCAGTTTTTTTTGTAATTTTGCACAAAAATAGCTAAACTTGTGTAACGACACAAATATTTTTAATGAAATGAGCGATTTAAACACCCATATAGCTCCCGACACCAGGCATCTTTTCATAGAGACCTACGGCTGTCAGATGAATGTCGCCGACAGCGAAGTCGTGGCCTCGATCATGGAAATGGCCGGATATAAAATAACCGACAACATCGAAGACGCCGACGCCATCCTCCTCAACACCTGCTCGATACGCGACAACGCCGAGCAGAAGATTGTCACCCGTCTTCAGTATCTCGCGTCGCTGCGCCGAAAAAAAAGCGGACAGCGCCGTCTCATCGTCGGCGTCATCGGCTGCATGGCCGAGCGCGTCCGCGACAACCTCATCGACAACCACGGCGTCGACCTCGTCGCCGGGCCCGACTCATACCTCGACCTCCCCGCTCTCTTCGCCGCCGCCGAGGCAGGCGAGAAGGCCATCAACGTCGAGCTGAGCACTACCGAGACCTACCGCGAAATCATCCCCTCGCGCATCGGCGGCAACCGCGTCAGCGGCTATATCAGCATCATGCGCGGCTGCAACAACTTCTGCTCTTACTGCATCGTGCCCTACACCCGCGGCCGCGAGCGCAGCCGTCCCGTCGAAAGCATCCTCCGCGAGCTCGCCGACCTCCGCGCCAAAGGCTTCAGGGAGGTCACGCTCTTGGGTCAGAACGTCAACAGCTATAACTATGTCGACGAATCGGGCGCCACGACCGGCTTTGCCGCACTCCTCGCCGCCGTCGCCGAAGCCGCTCCCGAGATGAGGGTGCGCTTCACAACATCCCACCCCAAAGACATGTCTGACGAGACCATCGCCGTCATCGCCTCACATAATAATATATGTCGCCACATCCACCTGCCCGTCCAGTCGGGCTGCGACAAGGTGCTCAAGGCGATGAACCGCAAATACACCCGCGAGTGGTATCTCGGCCGCATCCGTGCCATCCGCGAGGCCATTCCCGACTGCGGCATCTCTACCGACCTCTTCACCGGCTTCCACGACGAGAGCGAGGAAGATTTCGAGGAAACGCTGTCGCTGATGCGTGAGGTTGGCTTCGACTCGTCGTTTATGTTCAAATACTCCGAGCGACCGGGCACACTTGCCTCGCGCACGATGCCCGACAACATCCCCGAAGACGTCAAGATCGACCGCCTCAACCGCATGATCGCCCTTCAGAACGAGCTATCGCTCGAATCTAACCGCCGCGACATCGGCAAGGAGTTCGAGGTCCTCGTCGAAGGCGTTTCGAAGCGCTCGGTCGAGCAGTGGATGGGCCGCACGAGCCAGAACAAGACCTGCGTCTTCCCCCGCGGCGACTACCGCACAGGCGACTACGTCCGCGTCATCGTCAAAGACGCAACATCGGCCACTCTAATCTGCGAACTTGCCAAATAAATTCATCTCCATAAACCAAGCTAAAGTACTATGAATAAACGCATCATCACATTGTCTGCCATCGCGCTGCTGCTGTCTGTCATGACGCTCGGCGCGCAGCATATACCCGACAGCGCCTTCGTTGACGACGAAGGCGTGGGCCGTTTCTACGACGGCTGTCTCAAAATCATCGAGGGCGAACTCGCCACCGACGCCGACGCCCGCAACGAGGCATACGCCCTGGCCATGGACGCCCTCAACCCGCGCCGCAAGGGCTACGACGCCGGCCGCATGAACCTCACCGCCGTCGACACCGCCGGCATAGCCGCGGCGCCCGCGCCCGACTTTGCCTTCGACTTCAGCTACGCCCGCGCGAAATATCAGAGCGTCGACTTCGCCCCGAGCGGCATCTCGCGCGGTCTCGGCCGCACATGCCGCCTCTTCGACCTCACTCTCAAGCCCCGGGGCAAGGCCTCGTTCTCTGAGCGCGTCCATGGCGCCTGCCTCCTCGTGGCCGTAGCGCGCCCCGGCTCGGAGATTGCAACGACCATCACCGTCGACGACCGCGAAATCAAAGCCGACAGCTTCGAGAACGGCCTCGTCAACTACGCCGCCTGGCAGCTGCCCCGCCGTGCCGTGGCGACCTACACCGTCGAGAATCTCTCTGACAAAGAGGCAACCATCATACTCATAGGCAACTGACAATGAAACGCCTCCTCGCCCTCATAACATTAATATGTGTCCTCGCGGCGCCCGCAGTCCGCGGTGCCTCAGGCAACTTTGCCCGCGCCTCGCATCTGCTCTCCGAGGCATCGCGCCTGATTGGCGCAGGGCGCTATGCCGCCGCTGCCGACAGCCTCGCGAAGGCCGGATCTCTCAAAGGGCTGCCGTCGGTCACCCGCACCGAAATCGCCTGCGGACTCCTCCGCGCCACCATCGGCCTCGGCGACTACAACGGCGCCCGCAGGCTCTACAACGAGGCCATGGCCGACTCATACGACGACATCACCGACGACATGCTGCGCCTCAACGCCTCTGAGCTCTACTTTGCCGCAGGCGACTACGATGCCGCGC
>CALZQD010000249.1 GCA_945828175.1 uncultured Bacteroidales bacterium
AGACCGAGTTTTTCAAACAAATCGCTAATTTTGCACTTGCCAGTTGAAACTGCAGGCCTCTGAATTGTTCGCGCCCGCGGCGGCTGATTATTAAAATGGCTTTGTCGGTTAGGCGGAATTTCGTAATTTTGCAGTCTAAACAAGTGCTATCTTTTTATCACCGGCGATGCGCAGACTATCAATCAGGCTCTTTTTGCTGTTGGCATTCTTCTCGACCGCTTTTTTGCAGGCCGACGCCATATCGTTTGCGCTCGATTCGATAGCAGAGTGGGGCAAGTTCCCGCGATTCTGCGTCGGCGTCTACCGCTGGGGCGACAAGTTTTTCAACAGCTACGATTCGACCTACGTCAAAGGCACAGGCTATAAGTTCAACGTCAAGCTGACGACCGAGAGCTGGACCGACTACTATAACTTCGGGATCCCTAACGACAAGCGCATCCGCATGATCTCCGACCCCTCGTCAACGGCCGGTGTCTACCTCACCTATCTCGCTGTGTCGGCCGGCTACAACATCAACGTCAGCAACCTCATCTCGGGCGCCAAACAGTCGCGAACCCGACTCAATTTCGGCTTCAACTGCAGCCTTTTCGCCGCCGAGTGGTCGTATATGACCAACGATGTCGGCACCTCTATCCGATGGTTTGGCGACCGTCACCAAGGTCAGTCGATAAACCTGCCTTTCCGCGGCATCAACATCTCGACCTGGAACCTCGACACCTATTATTTCTTTAATCACAAGAATTATTCGCAGGCCGCGGCCTTCAATTTTAGCAAGGTGCAGGAGAAAAGCCAGGGTTCGTTCTATGCCGGCATTTCTATCTACACCCAGAAATTCAATTTCGACTTCTCTGAGCTCCCCGACGAGATGAAGGCCCTCCTCCCCGCCGAGTGGCCCGACCATCGCTATCGCGTCAGCACCCAGAACTATGCCTTCCGTCTCGGCTACGGCTATAACTGGGTCTTCGCCCGCCACTGGAATTTCGGCGTGAGCGAGTCGCCC
This sequence comes from uncultured Bacteroidales bacterium, assembly GCA_945828175.1. Lineage (GTDB taxonomy): Bacteria > Bacteroidota > Bacteroidia > Bacteroidales > Muribaculaceae > CAG-873. The sequence goes on from CALZQD010000249.1 coordinate 1,001, forward strand.
ATTATCGGCCTCCGCAAGGGTAAGATCATCAATGAGAAAGAAAGCTCGTCGTTTGCGCTCAACAACCGTCTGCGTGCCTCTGTCGTCTGGAACAACCGCCGCTGGTTTGCCGGCGTAATTACGAGCTTCGACTTAGGGCTGATTTACGATAAGGATCACACCCTCGCTTCCGGTCAGCTCTGTCTTCAGTGTTCGGTCGGCTACCGCTTCAACCTCTGGTAAATTCATACATCGCTGAAAACATCAATGGGATGTGTCGGCTTTCGGCCTGACACATCCCATTGCTTGTTGATGGACTATAATTCGGCTTATTCTTCGCTGTTGCTCTCGGCGTATTCCTTGAGAAGTTTCTCCTGAACGTCGCCGGGAACAAGCTCATACGAAGCAAACTTCATCGTGAACGACGAGCGGCCGCCGGTGATCGAGCTCAGTGCGGTCGAGTAGCTCGACATCTCTTTCAGAGGCACTTTTGCCGAAATCTTCTCGAAGCCGTTTTCGCTCGTCATGCCCATGATGATGGCGCGGCGTCCCTGCAGGTCGCTCATCACGTCGCCCATGACATCGGCGGGAACGAATACCTCGACGTCGTAGACCGGTTCAAGCACCTTCGGGTTGGCGTTGCGGAAGGCTTCGCTGAAGGCGTTGCGGCCTGCTAAGCGGAACGAGATTTCATTCGAGTCAACCGGGTGCATTTTGCCGTCGTAGATGCAGACTCTGACGTCGCGGGCATAAGAACCTGTCAGCGGGCCCTGTTCCATGCGGTCCATCAGGCCTTTGACGATTGCGGGGATGAAGCGCGAGTCGATGGCGCCGCCCACGATACAGTTTCATACGACGAGCTTGCCCCCCCATGCCAAGGGTATCTCCTGAGTGTCGCGGACGTTCATCTTGAACTCCTGGTTGCCGAATTTATAAGAATCGGGCGCAGGCATGCCTTCGGTGTAGGGCTCGATGATCAGATGAACCTCGCCGAACTGACCGGCGCCGCCCGACTGTTTCTTGTGGCGGTAGTCGGCGCGAGCGGCCTTGGTGATGGTCTCGCGATAAGGAATCTTCGGCTCCTCGAAGATGATAGGCAGTTTGTCGTTGTTCTCGACGCGCCATTTGAGGGTGCGTAGGTGGAATTCGCCCTGGCCCGACAGAATGGTCTGTTTGAGTTCTTTCGACATCTCGACCTGCCATGTCGGGTCTTCTTCGTGCATGCGGGTGAGGATGGCGCTGAGTTTCTCGGCGTCGCTCTCGGTGACGGGGCGCACGGCGCGCTGATATTTCGGAGCGGGATATTTGATGAAGTCGAATTCGATTTCGCAGCCCTTGCCGTCGAGGGTGTTGCCTGTACGGGCATCTTTCAGCTTGACGGTTGCGCCGATATCACCGGCTGCGAGTTCGTCGACCTGAGTCTTGATCTGACCGCAGACGCAGAAGAGCTGTGCGAAGCGTTCCTTGCTGCCGCGGCTGACGTTGTCGAGGTCTGTGCCTGCCTTGAGTGTGCCCGACATTACTTTGAAATAGTTGACCTCGCCGATATGAGGCTCGACGGTTGTCTTGAACATGAAGATGCTCAGCGGGCCGTTGGGGTCGGGGGCTACTTCGTTGCCCTCTTTGTCAACGGGAGCGGGCATGTCGCTTACGAAAGGCACGACATTACCGAGGAATTCCATCATGCGGCGAACGCCCATGTCCTTCTCGGCACTGACGCAGAAGACGGGATAGATCGAGCGGTCGATGAGGCCTTTGCGGATGCCGAGACGCATCTCGTCTTCGGTTAGGTGCTCTTCCTCGAAGAATTTTTCCATGAGAGTCTCGTCGTTCTCGGCGGCTGCCTCGACGAGTGCGCGGTGGAGCTCGTTGGCTTTGTCAAGCTCTTCGGCGGGGATGTCTTCGATTGTGGGAACGCCGCCTTCGGGGCCCCATGAGTATTTCTTCATCAGAAGCACGTCGATCATCGAGTTGAAGCCGGGGCCTGACACGAGGGGATACTGGATAGGAATGACCTTCGGACCGAAAATATCTTTCATCTGCTCGATGACATTGTCATAGTCGGCTTTCTCGCCGTCGAGCTGATTGAGTGCGAAAATGATGGGTTTGTTGAGCGATGAGGCCGTGCGGAAGATGTTCTGTGTGCCTACCTCGACGCCATATTGGCCGTTGACGACGATGACGCCCGTGTCGGTGACGTTGAGCGCTGTGATGGCGTTGCCTACGAAGTCATCTGCGCCCGGGCAGTCGATGACATTCAGCTTCTTATTTAAAAACTCGGCGTAGAAGACTGTTGAGAAAACCGAGTAGCCGTATTCTTTTTCAACGGGGAAGTAGTCGCTTACCGTGTTTTTGGCTTCGACAGTGCCGCGACGTTTTATAACACCACACTCGTAGAGCATTGCTTCAGCGAGCGTGGTTTTACCTGAGCCTTTGCTTCCAAGCAAGGCTATGTTCTTAATTTCGTTA
>CALZQD010000250.1 GCA_945828175.1 uncultured Bacteroidales bacterium
GCCCGGCAGGGTGTGCCATGTCAATCATAAGCACTGCTCCCACTTTGTCGGCAATTTGGCGCATGCGGGCATAGTCCCATTCGCGGCTGTAGGCGCTGGCGCCGCCGATGATGAGTTTCGGGCGCTCGCGCAGGGCTACTTCCTCCATCTGGTCGTAGTCGACGAGGCCGTCCTCTTCGCGCACGTTATACTCGAGGGCGTTGAAGACGAGACCCGAGAAGTTGACAGGGCTGCCGTGCGAGAGGTGACCGCCGTGTGAGAGATTGAGGCCGAGGAATTTGTCGCCGGGTTTCATGACGGTCATGAAGACGGCCATGTTTGCCTGTGCGCCCGAGTGGGGCTGTACGTTGGCATAAGCGGCTCCGAAAAGCTCTTTGACGCGGTCGATGGCAAGGTTTTCGGCTTCGTCGACAACCTGACATCCGCCATAGTAGCGGCGTCCGGGATAACCTTCGGCATATTTGTTTGTCAGGCACGAGCCCATGGCGGCCATGACCTGGTCACTGACAAAGTTTTCTGAAGCGATAAGCTCTATGCCTTTTTTCTGGCGGAGGTGTTCACGTTCGATGATGTCAAAAATTAATTGATCTCTTTCCATAGCGGTTATTTTGGGTTTTGGTGGTTTGATCGTTTGTTTTTCTTAACTGAGAAGCCGAAGTGTCCGAGCTTCTCGCCGAGGGCATAGTAGCCTCCGTGGCTGTATGCCATCATGCCTGCGGCGGCAAGGTCGAAGGCATGGGTCTCGGGGTTGATGAGCGACGACTCGGCGATGACGTTGACGACGTCGGCCACAAACATGTCGTGGCTCCCGAGTCTGATGATGTCTTTGACGTGGCACTCGATCGACAGGGGCGACTGCTCGACGTAGGGACAGCCGACGGCGACGCCTTCGACGGGCGTGAGGCCGGTCTCGGCCCATTTGTCGCAGTCGCGTCCCGAGCGCACACCGCAGAAGTCGGTGGCCCGGGCCATCGAGGCTGTCGTCAGGTTGAGGGTAAACTCCATGTAGCGCTTTATTATATTATATGAGTGGCGCTCGGGCCTGACGGAGATATAGAGCATGGGCGGATTGGTGCAGATCGTACCCGTCCATGCCACGGTCAGAAGATTGGCGTCGACGTCTTTTATGCCGCACGAGACGAGCGCGGCCGGAAGCGTGTAGACCATCGTGCCGGGGTTCCAGTTTTATTTCATAGGATTTTGGCGTCCTTTCCTTCGACAGTGTGGTTACAGTAGTGGCAGCGGATGACGACGGGGTCGTGGCCGACGACATGGAATTTGGTATCCATCGGCTCGTTGTTGGTGATACACTTGGGGTTGTCACACTTGACGATGCCGACGATAGTCTCAGGCAGCTCTACCTGACGCTTGTCTTTGACCTCGAAGTTCTCGATGGTGTTGACGACGGCTGTCGGGGCTATCAGGGCGATGCGGTTGAGCACTGTCTCGGGGAAGACGGTGTCGGCGATCTTGATGATGCCTTTCTTGCCTATCTTGCGGCTCTCGAGGTTGTTGCCTATGGTGACGTTGCGGTCGAGGTTCTCGATGCCGAGGAGCTTGACGGCCTTGAACAGAGCGGTTGAGGGTATGCGGTCGATGACAGTGCCGGCCTTGAGGGCGGCGACTGCGAGTTCTTTCTTATTGCTTGTCATAATCGTCTGTTATTATTTTGCGAGCGGGTCGATGCCCAGGGCGCGGGTGATGATAGCCTGACGGGCGAAGAGTCCGTTGCCGGCCTGCTGGAAATAGTATGCTTTGGGGTTGTCGTCGACGTCCTGGTCGATTTCGTTGACGCGGGGCAGCGGGTGGAGTATCTTCAGCGTCGGCTTCGAGTTGTCGAGCATCGAGTTGTGGAGGCGGTAGAGGTCTTTGACGCGCTCATACTCCATGATGTCGGTGAAGCGCTCGCGCTGCACGCGGGTCATATAGATGATGTCGCTGCTGTTGATGACGTCGGCCGAGAAGTCGGTCGACTCGTTGAAGCGGATACCGTTGTCGATGCAGAATTTCTTGTATTCGGCGGGCATCTGCAGCTCGTCGCAGGCGATGAAGTTGAATGTCGGGTTGAAATATCTCATGGCCATCAGCAGCGAGTGGACGGTGCGGCCGTATTTCAAGTCGCCGACCATCGTGATGGTGAGGTTTTCGAGTGTGCCCTGGGTCTTGTAGATCGAGTAGAGGTCGAGCATCGTCTGCGAGGGGTGCTGGTTGGCGCCGTCGCCGGCGTTGATGATTGGCTTCGACGTAACCTCGGTGGCGTAGCGGGCTGCACCCTCGAGGTGGTGGCGCATGACGATGAGGTCGACATAGTTCGACACCATCTTTATCGTGTCTTTGAGGGTCTCGCCCTTCGACGTGCTCGTTGAGTTGGCGTCGGAGAAGCCTATCACACGGCCGCCGAGACGGTTAACTGCGGTTTCAAAACTCAGGCGTGTGCGGGTCGAGGGCTCGAAAAACAGCGTGGCCACTACACGCCCGTCAAGAATTTTACTGTTGGGATTCTCCTCGAAATAGCGTGATAACTCAAGGAGGTGAAGCATCTCTTCCTTGTCGATGTCAGAGATTGAGACGAGACTTTTGCTTGTCATGCCGTGATTGGTTAAAAGTTTCACAAAGTTAAAAAGAAAACCTCAAAAACCAACCCATGTTCATGATAAAAATTCATCAAAATTTGCTTGGGCGTTGCCGGGGCCGCCGCTCACTCGTCGCACTCGAATTCGCTGACGATGCTGCGGGCGTGGCGTAGTTCGTTGACGATTTTGCGGATACCTATGGCGAGGCCGACGCAGCCGCCGACGCAACCGCCGATGACGATGTCGGTCTGGCCCGTCCGGCCGAAGTAGACGAAGAGGTAGACGACGATGGGGAGCGACAGCAGGAAGCAGATGATCTTCGACCTGACGAGCTTCTTGACAAAGCGCCGCGCGGCGGCGAGGGCATCGACGGTCGGCATGGCGAAGTAGTCGCTCTTGTCGATCTGCGAGGCGAAATGGAAGCAGTAGATTGCGTCGCCGAGGCCGAAGAGGGCGTAGACGATGGCGAACCACAGCGGGCCGAGGTCCATCAGGTAGAGAAGCACGGCCAGAGGCATCATCGTCAGGCCGACGTAGCCGGTGTTGCGTATGCTTTTCGAGATGCCGTGCTTATGGCTGTTGACGCGCTCGGCGGCGATGAGCGTGGCTATCGACCGGTTGCGGCGGTCGAGGTCATCGGGTTCGGGTGAATATTGTTGCCAGACTGATCTGAATTGTTCGAGTTCCATGATTATATAAATGAGAGGTCAGAGATTTGCTTTTTTTGACAGTGATTCCTTGATGCGGTGGAGGCGTATCGCGACGTTGGCTTTCGACAGGCCGGTGATGGCGGCGATGTCGTCGTAGCTCTTTTCGTCGAGCCAGAGGGTGATGATGGCCCGGTCGAGAGG
>CALZQD010000251.1 GCA_945828175.1 uncultured Bacteroidales bacterium
CAGTAATAGTAACATTTTCTTCATATAAAAGATATTTATAAGGGTTAATTATATATGCGTTGTTTGATAAAAGGATGATGTCGCCGTCGGCATCGTTCAGTAACACGTAGTATTTTGATTGCAAAGGTAATAAATTTTATCTAACTCAATGCAATATTTTCAAATTTATGTAAATTTTTGTCATGCACAATCAAGAACAAAAGAACATAAGAACAAAAGAACAAAAGGGATTTAACAATGCACAATTCATAATGCACAATGCACAATGCACAATGCACAATGCACAATGCACAATGCACAATCAAGAACAAAAGCTTAAAAAAATACAACTTTTTAACAACTTCTAATCGACCGGTGCGTTGTTTCGTTTGAATATAGCTATCTTTACGCAAAAATTTTTTCACGCCATGGCACCATCATCACTGACACAGCTCACGACCGACATCTCGAAGGCCGACCTCGAAATTATCAAGGACATCTATTTCAGCTCGTTCCCCGAGTCGGAGCGACGCCCCTGGGAGCAGATTGTCAGCCCGGCGGCTTCGGGCGAGCCTACGCTCTACGGCATCATCTGCGACGGACGTCTTATCGGCATGGCGACGCTATGGCACTTCGACCGCTTCGTCTACGTCGAGCACCTGGCCGTCAGCAACAAGCTGCGCAACGGCGGCACGGGCACGGCGGCGCTGCGCCGAATCCTCGAGATTGCGGGCGACAAGCCCGTAGTCATCGAAGTCGAGCCACCTACGGCCGACGACCCGATGGCGTCGCGCCGCATCGGTTTCTACCGCCGCAACGGCTTTGAAATCATCGACCGCAGCTACGTCCAGCCGCCCTATTCGGCCGGTCAGCCCGAAGTGAGCCTCTATCTAATGTCGACAACCCCCTTCCCGCCCCACGTCGCCACCTCGACGCTGCACAAACGTGTTTATCGCAAAGGAAATTAAAGGTTTATCGGGCTCGAAACACTATATTTCAATAATTTGTTATATCTTTGCATAAAAAGAAATACTATGACGCAGTTGACGATAAATATAGAGGACAAATCGATTCTTCCACATCTTAAGAAGATTCTCAATGCTATTGACGGCGTGTCTATTGCAAAGACATCGAAGAAACCTAAATCAAGCATTGATAAATCACTTGAAGATGTTCGTGCGGGCCGCATCAACCATTATGAAAATGTAGAGGCTCTGTATAAAGCCCTTGGTATCTGATGTATTCGATTGACACGACCAGGCAGTTTGAAAAATCTCTGAAGAAATGTATCAAGAGAGGCTTTGATGTGTCTAAGCTAAAAGCTGTTTTAAACATACTTGCTGAGAACGGATCACTGCCTATACAATATCGGCCCCATAAATTAAGCGGGAAATATTCAAGGCTTTGGGAATGCCATATAGAGCCTGACTGGCTTTTGCTTTGGAGGCAGAATGATACCGAGTTGACACTGCTTTTAATGGACACGGGTACTAATTCTGATATATTCAAATAACTCCGCGCGTTTCCATTATTTTTGCTATTTTTGCAGTTATGAAAGACAGCGAAAAGGCAAAACTGATTGAACGCATACGCTCGGCTGCGGGCCTCGACGACGACGACCGCGCCGCCCTCATCGCCATGCTCAACGAGCGCCGCTCATATGGCATCGTCTGGGAGATGCAGCCCGAAGACGCCGAAGAGTGTCTGTGCCGTAAACTGCCGGTACTCACCGAAGTACGCGAGCTGGCAATACAATCAGAGACGCCCGACGCCCCGCATCATATAATCATCGAAGGCGAGAACCTCGAGGCGCTGTCGGCACTCACGTTTACCCACGGCGGCAAAATCGACGTCATCTACATCGACCCGCCATATAACACAGGTAATAAGGACTTTAAATATAACGACGACTACGTCGACCCCGAAAACGACTACCGCCACAGCAAATGGCTGTCGTTTATGAAGCGTCGCCTCAGCCTCGCCAAGCGACTGCTCGCTGACGACGGCGTCATATTCATCTCTATTTCCGACATCGAATATGCCAACCTCAAGGTGATGTGCGACAGTCAGGAGCTCTTCGGCGAAAGCAACTATGTCTCGACGCTCCACGTCGAGATGTCGGCCACTCAGGGCATGAAGGTTCGCGCCGCGCAGAACGGCACCATCGTCAAAAACGCCGAATACATTCTCATCTATGCCAAGGGCGGCCGCAAGCAGATTGCCCGCACGCTGCTCTACGACTACCGCCCCGACTACGACGACCATTATAGCATCTACCTCCGCGACGGGCAGCGCATGAGCGTCCGCGAGATGTTTCATGCGGCATATCCCGCCATCAAATGGCGCAAGATGACCGACTTATACTATCAGTCGTCAGAGTTCAGACGCTTTGTGGCCGACAATGTCGACTATATCTTCGCCGATGATAAAATCACCGGCTTCGACGACATCACGCTCACCAAGGGCGAGATTCGCGAGGTCGAGCGCGACGGCAAGACTTACTATATCTATCACAATGGCAAACGTTTACGTCAGCTTCTTCCGCTAAAAAGCTCATTCGGCCCCTGCGACGACTTCGACGGCAGCTACGGCCTGCGCAAGATCCGCGGCGACTGGTGGAAAGATTTCTACAAAGACATGGGCAACGTATCGAAAGAGGGCGACGTCGTCTTCGAGAACGGCAAAAAGCCCGTGCGCCTTATCCGTCAGTTGCTTAAGATGTCGACGAAGCCCGACTCGACGGTGCTCGACTTCTTTGCCGGCTCGGGCACGACGCTCCACGCTCTGATGGAACTCAACGCCGCCGACGGAGGGCGCCGACAGTGTATCTTATGCACTAATAATGAGAATAATATCTGTCGCGACATAACCTATGTGCGCGCCGTCAACGCCATCAATGGCAAAGCCGGCAAAGTCGCCGGCAGTGGCAAGAAAGACGCGGCAAAAGGCGCCGGCAGCGCCCTGCCCGACAACAGCCTGCTGTTTTTCGAGACCGAACTCACAGACCGCCGCCGCTCGCCCGAAGCCATGCGCCGCCTCGCCTCGCTCGCGACCGATATGCTCAGAATCAGGGAGGACATCTTCGACGAGCAGAGCGAATTCTGCGGTCTCAAGACTAATCCACTACTACTCAGAAGTTTCAGCGATGGAGAGCGTCAGATGGCAGTCATCTACCGCGAGGAAATCATCGCCAAAGTCGTCGACGCCATCGCCGCACACCGCCCCGCTGAGCCGGTGACCGTCTATGTCTTCTCGGCCGGCGCCCCCCCCCGGCGCGAGCAATTTGCCCCCGTCGCCGACCTCGTCCGTCCCATAGCCATCCCGGCGGTCATCTACAACTGCTACGACAAAATCCTCCCGCCCCACAACAGCAACGAACCCAAGGCCCTGAAGCCATGAAAGATTTGGCCTACGGGTCAAAAATTTTCAGGCCGCCCTATGGG
>CALZQD010000252.1 GCA_945828175.1 uncultured Bacteroidales bacterium
ATTGAATTTCAACAATTTCAAAGTACTCTTATGATTTTTTAGTGGACACTAATGATGATTTATGAGGCACAATCTATCCACAAGAGCCGCACACAACACTTTCAATTATTATAGTGGTATACTTTTTGATTACTATCTACACTTAGCGGAGTGCCGTAATTCTTGCTTCGCAAGCGCTGAGGCTATGACGAACTCTACTCGTTCGAATTTCGGAACTATGAAAAAAAACGACAGAGCCGGACCTTAAAATCCGGCTCTGTCGATTTTGGCGGAGAGGACGAGATTCGAACTCGTGGTAGGATAACTCCTACGTCAGTTTAGCAAACTGGTGGTTTCAGCCACTCACCCACCTCTCCTTTCGTGGGCCCCTCGGGGCTTTTGCGTTGCAAAGTTAGAAATTGTTTTTGTAATATGCAATTTATTTCGGGGTTTTTGCCGGGCTTTTTGCGTTTTTTAGTCTTCAGCGCTGACAGTCAAGGCCATCGAGAAGATTGAATCTGATGGTGTGATCTGATACTTCGGGAGCCTGTCGCAGATGTTCGAGCCTCGACGCTGCTACGCCGGCGGTATCGCCTTTGACGACCATGCGGGGATTGACGGCGACGGCGGGCTTCGATGGGTCGAGGATGCTTTGGCCGAGGCCGGCCCAGCAGTAACTGCGCAGGCCGAGGAGGTCGAGCAGTGTGGGATAGATGTCGATCTGCCCCATAACGCCATCGTAAGTCATGCCCGAGGGTGCATTGAGGATGATGAGGGGTGTGAATTCGTCTTTTGAAATGACCCGGCCGCCTTTTGAGGCACAGAGGTCGCGACGGTTGTTGGCGAGGCCTTCGTGGTCACCGGTGATGACTACGAGGGTGTTGTCGTAGTCGGGACGGGTCTTGAGGTAGTCGATGAATGAGCCGATGGCGGCGTCGGTGTAGTGGGCGTCGGTCATGTAGTCGCGCATGAGCTCGGGGATGGTGTCGCTGAAGCTGACGGTCTTGAGCTCGTCGGGCAGACGGAAGGGGAAATGGCCTGAGTATGTGACCATCTGGACGAAGGCTTTCTCGCCGACGGGCCATATCTCGCCTCGCTCGATTTTGTCGATGCACTGGCGGAAGAAGGCGCGATCGCCGAGGGTCTTGCGCGTGCCGAAGGCTTCGGTGAGTTCAAAGTCGGGGTATGAGAGGATGGTGTCGATGCCGAAGGCGCGGGCGACACCGCGCTGATTCCAGGTCTTGGTCTTGTCGACGGTGATGAGATAGTTGCGGGTGTTGTTTATCTCTTTCGCGGCTTTGGGCAGGGTGAAATATGTGTTGTCGGGATAGAGGGTGCTATAGACACCCGAGCGAAGGGGCATGAGACCGGCGAGGATGAGGAGCTGCGCGTCGATTGAGCGGCCTGCATTGACCTGTGTGAGCACATGCGGCGCGTAGATTGTGGTCGAGTCTGCGACGAGGCGGTTGAGGTTTGGCGTTATCTCTTTGCCCTCGAAATCAAGGCCTATGACCCAGCTCTCGAGCGATTCGGCGAAGATGATGACGCAGTTGGTCTTCGGGACTGTTATGGAGGGTTGGATCTGCTTATTTTCATTAATATAACCATTATGAGCAGTAAACCAGCCGTCGATTTGGGCGCGCTGCTCGTCGGTGAGGCGGGCGTTGTCGAGTGTAATATTATAATATAATGTGCCGAAAAGCGAATACATCGGCGTCATGCTCGAATGGAGGTAGGCGTGTGAGCGCTGACGGTCGTAGACCTTTATGAAGCCGCCTTTCGGCTGCATCGCCAGAGCAAAGACGCCGACAAGCACAGCCAGCGCGATGACATAAAACAGACGGCTGAAAGGCAACGCGACAGTGCCGCGGGTTTTGCGCAATTTAAACATCATTATAATGGCACCGACCGTCGAGAGCGGGAAGAGAGCGTCGCAGACATTGAGCGAGCCGGCGACGGCGGGCATGAAGTCGGCGAGATTGTCGGCGAGGAAGTAGCTCGACGGCGGTATAGCCGTGAAATAGGTGCGGAAATACATCAGATTTGCCACAAGCCATAGATCGGGGAGCACCATCATCGTCACCCCGACCCAGCGGCGGCGCGAGAGGATATAGGGCAATGCCACGAGCATGGCGGCGCTCAGTGTGGTGACATAGAGCGGCCATTTTGAAAAGGGCTGAAAGGTCGTGTAGTAGCACCAGACGGCGTCGAAGAGCAGGAATTTGAAGATGATGGCGAACAAAGGCACAAGCGAAGCGACGCGGCGGCCATCCCAGCGCGTCAGGTCTTTGAGAAATTTTTTCATACCGACAGTCAATGCCTGTGAATCAGATTTTATGGTTTGCGAGCACCTCGCGGGCACGGTCTGCGTCGCAGGCGCGCACATTGAGGCTGACTCCGCCGAGCGAGTTGAAGCCGATGGGATATATCGACGAGAACACTTCGTTGCCGAGGGTCGACTCGATGTCGTGGGTGTCGAGGACACCCTGAGCTATATGAGCCTCCCAGTCAGTGTTATATGTAGCTATGGTCACCAGACCGTTAGCGTCAGTAGTTGAGTTTCCTTCCATAATCTTACTATAAATCTAAGGCAAAGCTACTCGATTTCGGCGAGACTGACAATTATTGGCGGCATATTCTTCTGCCGAATCAACAAAATTTGTTAACCGTTTGTTATAAAACTAAAATAAGAACAAACACAAAAATCGTCTAACTAATTTATTATTGTTATGAAATCAGTCAATCTTAACTATCTCGGACAATCACGCTACTGGTGGGTCGTACTCATCGTCGGCATACTTTTGGTACTCGGAGGCTTTGCCTATTGGTTCTGGCCCGTCCAGGGCTTTGCCGTAGCATCACAGATTTTCGGCTGGCTGCTTATCCTGGCCGGCATCGTTCAGCTTTGTGTTGCAGCCGGACCTGACCGTCCCCGTGGCTGGGGCTGGTGGATTGCCGGAGGGGTCATCGATATGTTCATCGGCTTTATGCTTGTGCGCAGCGTCATTCTTTCTGAAGCAGTATTCCCCTACTTCCTTGCGTTTATCTTTATCTTCTGGGGCATCGAAGCCTTTGCCAACGCCGCTTCTCGCCGTCACATCAAATACTGGTGGCTGAGCATCATCAACGGCATCCTGCTCTGCGTCATCGGCTTCTTCTTCCTCGAAGCAGGCTGGATCAGCGACATGTATATGGTATCGTTCCTGACCTCTATCGCCTTCATCTACTGGGGCTTCACCATCTCGATTGCTTCTTATGAGATGAAACCCGCCTCATCAGAGAAATAAACCCGGGCGACAATAAACATCATTGCCTGACATGCTGTCTGTTAATCATTCGGCTGCATGTCTGAAGATTCCAAATCGAAGTGCAAAACTTTGAGGTCGGAATTACTCATTCTCC
>CALZQD010000253.1 GCA_945828175.1 uncultured Bacteroidales bacterium
AGATTCCTCTACGTCTCGTGGGCTCGGAGATGTGTATAAGAGACAGGTCTTTGGTCGAGGCTTTGACGATGTAGACGCCGTGGGCAATCGCGTCGGTAGCGATGCTGTCGCTGCCGGTTACGGCCTTGAGGACAACGCCTGCGGCATTGATAATCTCGACGAGAGCTACCTCATTGTCGGTCGTGACGGTGATGCGGTCGCCCGTGACGGCGATGTCGATGCCGGCGTCGCCGACGGTTATGTCGCTGATGCCGTCGCTGTTATAGCGGGCCGAGAGGTTGTCGAGGCAGAAGGCGCCTTTCTGCGTGATCGGGCTGCTCTTCTGAACGATTTTGACGCCGCTGAAGATATATGTGTAGCCGGCTTCGAGCATGTCGAGCTTGACTTCGTGATACTGCCAGCCGAGGAAGGTCAGGTCGCAGAGTTTGGCCCACTTGGTATCGGTGCCCGAGGTCACGGCCACCCAAAGTTCATGGTTGTTGAAGTCGCCGTTGACATACGAGCCGATGACGTCGCCATTGACAAACTGATGCGGCTCGCCGTTGTAATCCCAGACGATTTCACCGTCGTGGTTGTCGGTGAAGGTATAGGTGAAGCGGGCCGACGACTTGTCGAAGAGCTTGACCGCGGTCGATGCCAGCGCGCCTGGCAGCGTCGAGCCTATGCCCTTGGTTGCCTCGGGGTTATAGGCGAAGACGGAGCCGTTCTCGAAGCCGTTGATGACCGTCGCGTCGGTTGCTGACGTTGCGTCGGCGGCCTTGAAGGTCGTGACGACGTCGGCGCCGAGCGGCAGATTCTCGCGGTCGCGGAGCTCGCCGCTGAGGGTGACGGTATATGTCTCGCCGACAGTGAGATTGCCGCTGAGGGCTATGATGGCGTTGCCGTAGCCGTTCGACAGCTGGTTGAACTTCGTGCCGCGCTTGTTGATTGTAACAGCCTTGCCCTTAGAGTCTTTTACCGTTACTTGGTCGTAGATCGACGCGGCGTTGATAGTCTTGTCGAAGCGGAACTCGAGCGTCGGAGATACATAATGCACCTCGCCGCCGTCAACCGGGTAGCGGTCGATGAGCTCGAGGCGGTTACGGCCCTTGGTGACAAAGCTGAATTCAAGATCGTCCTTTAGATAGGGATTGGCCGTGTAACCGTCGGGGTGCTTGGCTGTTTTGGCGATTCTGACCGTATACTTGGTGTTTAGGTCGAGCGAGAGCGTCGGTATGAACGATGCCTTGCGGTAAGAGTCGCTGTATTTGAAATAGCCCTCGACAGCCGGAGTAATCGAGAACGCTTTTTCGAACGACTCGGTGTCGACGTCGGTGTTGAAGGTGAAATCGACGGTCGACGCACACGAGACAGCGTCGGCCTCACCCGACACGGGCGTGTAGGCCGTGATTTCGAGCGGGAAATCGCGCTTGAGCGTCAGCGGCATATCCTGATAGGTGACCTCGCAGGCCGTGACGGTGACGGGCTTCGATTCCTCATAATAGCCGTCGCGCACCGATCGCAGCGTGTAGTCGCCGGGGGCGACGTTGCGGAAGACGAAGACGCCGTTATACATATCGTCGGTCGTGCGCGTCTGGACGACCTTGCCGCTCTTGTCGAGCAGCTCGACGCTCGCGCCGTTGAGCGGGGCGAAGGTGTCGCGGCCGTAGGCGTGGAAGCCGACGGGCTGTATGAGCTCGCGCATATTATGGTTGTCGTAGACGACGCCGGCGACGTTGCCCGTGACGAAACGGTCTTCGGTATCATAGAATTCCATGATGCTCTTGACGAAGTGCCATGCCTCAAGCCAGAGGTAGTCGTCGTTCATCAGGCGGTGTGCCTCGGGGCGGTGCTCATGCATGCTGCCTTCAGAGAGCAGGCCGACGACATAGAGCGTGCGCAGCACGCCCAGGCCGCCCTGCCACATCTTGTCATAGAACGTAAGGTCGCCGACGACATATTCGGTCTGGCGCGTCCAGACGGGCAGTTTGCTCGAATAGAGGTTTTTCCAGAGTATCTTGCTGAGGGTGACGTTCTCGGGATAGCGGGGTGTGCCGATTGAGTTCTCGCGGTAGAGCATCAGCGGCGTGTTGACATCCTCGCCGGCATTCGAGTGAATCGAGAAGAATAGGTCGACGCCCAGGCGGTTGGCCTCGGCGGAGATGCCCGAGAGCGAGCGGTCGTCGTCCTCGGTGTTCTTGATACGTGACAGATAGGGAGTGGCGCCGAGCGAGTCGAGGATGTGATACATGTGGAGGCCCTTGTAGAGGTTGCTCTTCGACTCCCAGTAGCCGTTGGTGTCGTTCTGCTCGAAGGGGTGGATGCGTATCGGGCGGTCGTTCGACGTATAACCGCCGTGGCCCGGATTGATATATATCTTGAGTTCGCTCATCTTTTTAGCATCGGCGGCGAAGAGGGCCGTCGCAGCGGCAAGCAGTAGTATTGCTATCTTTTTCATCGTCAGTCTACTGTGTTAAGTTTCAACATATACATATCGCCGTTGATGTCGGTGTAGATGACTGTGCCGTCGGCCGAGGCCGTTGCCTCGCTGACGAGGACGCCGTCGCCGGTGAGGCCGACGGTCGTGCCGTCGTTGACGTTGACGGCATAGAGGCGTGCATCGGTGATGACGTAGCCGTCATCGTGGCTGACGACGGTAATGACCCAGTCGTTGCCGGCCCAGGCGGGGAAGTCGCCCTTGGCGGCGATGCGGCGCGCATCGGTGCCGTCGAGGTTCGAGACGTAGACGCCCTTGAATGGCTCGGTGAAAATCATGTGGCTGCCGTCGGGCGACATTGAGGCCCAGAGATAGCTGTGGGCGTCGCTCAGGGGCGAGACTCTCGAGGTCTTGCCGCCGCGACTGACGGTGATCGTGCGGTAGTCGGCGCTGACGAAGTCGCAGCCCGTCAAGCCAGCGAGGCTGACGTCGTTGCGGTCGGCCTTGCGGAGCCGTCGGGTCTGACGGTCGCGCAGCGAATATGAGCGCACGTCGCGGTTGAGCAGACCGTCGACGGTGACGGCCGTGCGGTAGTAGACTTCGCTGCCGTCGGCCGAGAAGACCGGGTCGAAGCCCGCGCCGCGGCTGTCGTCGATAACGGTGACGGCGGCCGTCGCCATGTCGTAGGCTTTCAGCCCCTCGTGGTTGACAGACGAGAAGAGCAGGGTCTTGCCGTCGGGGGCAAGAACGGGGTGATGGGCGCCGCTCTCGATGTCGAGGCGGACACTCTCACCGACAGTCAGGGCGCCGGCACTAAGTGCCAGCGCCCCGAAGGCTATAGTCAGTAAGGTGGTTTTCATTAATGCTTTCTGTTGCTGTTTAATGATGCTTATTTGTCTTAGTGTTTGATCTGTCTCTTATACACATCTGACGCTGCCGACGATATGCAGTGTGT
>CALZQD010000254.1 GCA_945828175.1 uncultured Bacteroidales bacterium
TATGAATTCAGCAAGTGCGTCAAACGATATAACGGTGACAGACATGCTATAAAACCTGCATGAGAACTTTTAGGCAATTTTTATCGTTAAAAATTATGCTAAATCAAGGGAATTATGCTACATTTGCAGCAAGATTCCAATTTACACATCGTTTAATAAAGACTAAAACTCAAACGCTCAACTTAAATCAAAAAACAGGCCACGAATCAGGCTCACAAACAGATCATTAGCCAACGTCACATCGCCGAGAGGCAGACGAAATTTTTAAAACTAACCCAAACAACAACGGTAAAAAAATTATCACTTCTAAAGCGCTGAATTATGGACAACAACGGTAGCGAAAAAAAAACACGCCGTCCTCGCATAGGACAATCGCAGGCAGCGTCGAACACTGACGCCCAGAACTTCAACAGATACGAGAAAGTAAACTACGGCAAGCCCGCCGGCGACGGCGAAGCAAACGACGGCGAACGTCACTACCGCCGCAGCTACGACAACAACCGTCAGGGCGGATACAACAACCGCGGCGGTTACGGTGGCTACAACAACCGTCAGGGCGGCAGCTACGGCAACAACCGACGCAACTATCGCGACTATAACAACGACTACAACAACTCAAACACCCCGGCCGACGCATCTGCCGACTCAACGGCAGCAGCCACAACCGACGGCACCGAGCAGACTCTCACTCAGGACTATCGTCCGCGCTACAACAGCTACGGCAATAACCGTCAGGGCGGTTATAACAACAACCGTCAGGGTGGCTATAACAACCGCCAGGGTGGCTATAACAACAACCGCCAGGGTGGATACAACAATAACCGTCAGGGCGGATATAACAATAACCGCCAGGGAGGCTACAACAACCGTCAGGGCGGCGGATATAACAACAACCGCCAGGGCGGGTACAACAACCGTCAGGGCGGATATAACAACAACCGCCAGGGTGGATACAACAACCGTCAGGGCGGATACAACCGCGGCGGTCAGAACCGCAACAACGGCGACTTCACGGCTCGCGGCAAGAGCTTCACACCGAGGCCCAAGCGCATCGAGTATGAAATGCCTATACCCGACCCCAACGAACAGATACGTCTCAACAAATTCATGAGCAACGCCGGCATCTGCTCGCGCCGCGAAGCCGACGAATTCATCCAGCAGGGCCTCGTGAAGGTCAACGGCCAGGTCGTAACCGAACTCGGCACGAAGATCACCCACAGCGATATCGTCGAATATGACGAAAAGGTGGTAGCCCTCGAGAGCAAGTGCTACATCCTGCTCAACAAGCCGAAAGACTGCGTCACGACAAGCGACGACCCCAACGGCCGCCTGACTGTGATGGACCTCGTCAAGGGCGCATGCTCTGAACGCATCTACCCCGTCGGCCGACTCGACCGCAACACCACGGGCGTGCTGCTGCTGACCAATGACGGCGACCTCGCCTCGAAGCTCACGCACCCGAAATACGTCAAGAAGAAAATCTACCATGTATGGTGTGACAAAGACATCAGCGAAGACGACATGCAGCGCATCGCCGACGGCATCGAACTCGACGACGGCCCCATCCACGCCGACGCAATCAGCTATGCCACAGAGACCGACCGCAACCAGGCCGGCATCGAGATTCACTCGGGCCGCAACCGCATCGTCCGCCGCATCTTCGAGTCGCTCGGCTACCACGTCACCAAGCTCGACCGCGTCTACTTCGCCGGTCTGACGAAGAAGAACCTCCCCCGCGGACGCTGGCGCTACCTCACACAGGAAGAAGTCAACTTCCTCAAGATGGGATCATTCGAATAATCAGCACACTCAGATAAACCGATCACACAATGAAAAGAACAAAGATATCAGACATCTTCGACCCCGCCCTCATCGGCAGCCGCGTCTGCGTCAAAGGCTGGGTCAGGACCCGCCGCGGCAACAAATACGTCCAGTTTGTCGCCCTCAACGACGGTTCGACAATAAAGAACATCCAGATAGTCTTCGACATGAACGACATCAGTGACGAAACGCTCAAACCCGTCACAACCGGAGCATCGATCTGCGTCGAAGGCATCCTCGTCGAATCGATGGGCAAAGGCCAGAGCGTCGAGATTCAGGCCAAAGAGCTGACCGTCTACGGCACGGCCGACCCCGACACCTACCCCCTGCAGAAAAAAGGCCACACACTCGAATTCCTCCGCGAGAAAGCCCACCTGCGCCCCCGCACCAACACGTTCGGCGCAGTGCTGCGCGTGCGCAGCGCCCTGGCTTTCGCCATCCATAAATTTTTCCAGGAGCGCGGCTTCTACTACCTCAACACCCCGCTGATTACGGCGAGCGACTGCGAAGGCGCGGGCGCCATGTTCCAGGTGACCACCCTACCCCTCAACAACCTGCCCAAGAACGAGGACGGCAGCGTTGACTACAGCAAGGACTTCTTCGGCAAGCCTACGGCGCTGACTGTCAGCGGCCAGCTCGAGGGCGAGCTCGGAGCGACAGCCCTCGGCGCAATCTACACTTTCGGCCCGACATTCCGCGCCGAAAACTCGAATACCCCGCGCCACCTGTCGGAGTTCTGGATGATTGAGCCTGAGATGGCCTTCTACGACATCAACGACAACATGGAGCTCGCCGAGGACTTCGTGAAATACTGCATCGGCTATGCTCTCGAGAACTG
Organism: uncultured Bacteroidales bacterium; assembly: GCA_945828175.1. GTDB lineage: Bacteria > Bacteroidota > Bacteroidia > Bacteroidales > Muribaculaceae > CAG-873. The sequence goes on from CALZQD010000254.1 coordinate 2,660, forward strand.
CGCCGACGACATCGCCTTCCTGGCCGAGCACTTCGACCCGCAGCTGACCGAACGCCTCCGCTCGGTCATCGACTGCGACTTCGTGCGCCTCACCTACACCGAGGGCGTCGAAATCCTCAAGGCTTCGGGACACAAGTTTGAATTCCCGGTCGACTGGGGCACCGACCTGCAGAGCGAACACGAACGCTACCTCGTCGAAGAACACTTCAAACGCCCCGTCATCCTCACCGACTATCCCAAAGACATCAAAGCCTTCTATATGAAGCAGAACGACGACGGCCGCACCGTCCGCGCCATGGACGTCCTCTTCCCCAAAATCGGCGAGATCATCGGCGGCAGCGAGCGCGAAGAAAACTACGACAAACTCCTCGCCCGCATCGAAGAACTCAACATCCCTATGAAAGACATGTGGTGGTATCTCGACACCCGCCGCTTCGGCACAGTGCCTCACAGCGGCTTCGGCCTCGGCTTCGAGCGCCTCGTGCTCTTCGTCACCGGCATGACCAACATCCGCGACGTAATCCCCTTCCCTCGCACACCCAACAACGCCGAATTCTAATCCCAGGCGTCGTCACTGATACAATCGCGGGAGCCCGTCACCACACCCGTGACAGGCTCCCGCGATTCATTTATATGCCTTGCATCAAAGCCGCTTAAAAGCCGCAGCCCTTGACAGGAATCTTCTCGCTGCGGCGCTCATGGCG
>CALZQD010000255.1 GCA_945828175.1 uncultured Bacteroidales bacterium
AAGAATACCATCCTCGTCAACGTCTGGAACTGGAGCAACGACTGGAAGATCAGCATCAAGACCGTCGACGGCAAAGAGCTCGAGGTCAAAGAAGGCTGGGCATACGACCCGCTCCACATCGCTGCAATGTCAGTGCCCCGCTTCAACGACGCCAACCTGACATCGGTGCCCAACTTCATCACTCAGAGCTTCCCGCACTTCTTCAGGGCAACGGCTCCCGACGCCGACACCGACGTCATCATCACCGTCACCGACGAGTTCGGCGCAGTCTACACCGAGACGATGGAACGCCCGAAGGCATTCAGCACCGATCTCTATCGCAGAAAATAAACCTGATTTCTAATAACCATCACATTTGATTTTGTTATGAAACTAATCCAAAAACTGATTCTCATGCTGGCATTGCTGCTGGTCGGCGCTCCCGCGGCGCTTGCGGCAGACCGAATGCTGACGGGTACAGTCTACGACACGCATGACGAGCCCCTCATCGGTGTCAGCGTACAGGTAGTTGAGAATAAGACCGCCGTCAGTACCGATGTCGACGGCAACTTTACCGTCAAGGTTCCCGCAGGGCCTGTGACACTTAAAATCTCCTATGTGGGCTATAAGGCCAAGAACGTCAAGGTCGCTGCCGACCAGACCAAGGTCAACGTCGTCCTCGAAGAAGACGCCATGATGCTCGAGGAGACAGTCGTCATCGGCTACGGTGTGCAGAAGAAAGTCAACCTGACCGGCTCAGTAACATCGGTCGACGGCGCCAAGCTTGAAGATCGCCTGGCTCACTCGGTTACAAATATGCTCCAGGGCTCAGTCCCCGGTCTTAATATCACGACCAACTCGGGCGTCCCCGGTCAGCAGTCAGGCGCACTGAATATCCGCGGTACGACATCAATCAACGGCGCAAGCCCGCTCGTGATGATCGACGGCACCATCGGTGACATGAACGACCTCAACCCCAACGACGTCGAGTCAATTTCGGTCATCAAGGACGCATCGGCTGCAGCAGTCTACGGTGCTCGCGGCGCCTTCGGTGTCATCCTCGTGACGACCAAGAGCGGCAAGTCGGACAACGGCAAGGCCAAAGTTCGCTTCAGCGGCCGCTGGGGCTGGAACGAGCCTACGACAAGCACCGACTACGAGACCCGCGGCTACTGGTCGGTCTACACCGTCAACCAGTTCGTAACCGCCAACGGTACAGCCAAGGAAGTCAATTACACTGACTACGATATGATGCAGCTCCTTGCCCGCGTCAACGATAAGACCGAAAATCCCGACCGTCCCTGGACGATGGAAATCGAGCGCGACGGCAAACGCCAGTGGATCTACTACGGCAACTACGACCGCTACCACATGGCCTTCAACGACAAGCGCCCCGTGCAGCAGTATAATCTCTCGATTAACGGCGGCACAGATGCAGTGAAATACTACCTGTCGGGCGGCTACGACTATGAGAAAGGTATGCTCAAGGTCAACCCCGATATCTACAGAAAGTATAACCTGAGAGCCAAGATTGACTTCCGCATCAACAAATGGATCACGATGCAGAACAACACCGCCTTCAGAGGTTCGACATATAAATTCGTCGGCCCCGACAAGGACGTTGAGAACGCACTCGCCTATGGCGCCCGCCACGCTCTCGCCTGCTTCCCCGAGAAGAACCCCGACGGTACATGGCTCTACCGCAACTCTTATAACGGCCGCGGTATCATGAACGGCCGTCATATCGTGCTCGCCGAAGGCAAACACCGCAACGTAGAGCGTCGCACCGACTTCTCGAACATGACCCGCATCGACATCAAGCCCATCAAGCAGGTTACGGTCACAGGTGACTTCACCTACCGCTTCTCGCAGGACCGCAACACCTACCGCAGCAATCCCTTCCAGTATCGCGTCACACCCGACGGCCCGCTGGAATCATACAACACCGGTGCAGGCCAGAACGAGCTCACCGAGCAGATTAATACCCGCGACTACTACTCGGTCAACGCGTTTGCAACCTATAACGATACATTCGCAAACGACCACAACCTCACAGTCGTTGCCGGTTACAACTGGGAGACATATCATTACAAGAACGTCAGAGCCTATGGCAAGAACCTCGCAAGCGAAGATCTCGATGACCTCCGCGTGCCGGCCGAGTCATATACAGCCGACGGCGGTCAGAACGAATATGCCATCCAGGGTATCTTCGCCCGTATCAACTACGACTACAAGGGCAAATACCTCCTCGAGCTTTCGGGTCGTCGCGACGGTACATCGCGCTTCGGCAAAGGTCACCGCTGGGGCTTCTTCCCCTCGGGTTCAATCGGCTGGCGTATCTCAGAAGAGAAATTCTTCGAGCCTCTGCGTCCCGCTGTCAGCAACCTCAAGATCCGTGGTTCTTACGGTAAACTCGGCAACCAGACCCTCAGCGGCTCAGTGCTGAAAAACAACTACTATGCCTTCCTCCGCCTCGTCCAGAGCGGCACATTCGCACACTTCACATTCGACGGCGCCGACAAGGGCAAATATACCTCGCTCAGCGATCCTATCGCATCTGACCTGACATGGGAGAAAGCCGAACACATCGACGTAGGTATCGACGCAGCTTTCCTCAACAACAGACTTAATCTTACAGCTGATTATTATGTCAGAAATACTCTCGACATGCTCACTGGTGGTATCGCACTCCCCGGTGTCTACGGCGCTGAGCCCCCAGTTATGAACACTGCCGACCTCCGCACCAAAGGCTGGGAACTCGCTCTCAACTGGAACGACAACGTCCAGATCGGCGACAAGATGCTCACCTACGGCGTCGGCTTCAATATCAGCGACTACCGTTCGCGTATCACCAGATATGATAACCCCGATAAATCGTTTGCAAAAGACTACTATGTAGGCATGGAATTCGGCGAAATCTGGGGCTTCAAGACCGGCGGTCTGTTCCAGACAACCGAAGAGGCTCAGAAATATGCTTCTGAGGTCAACCTCTCATATGTAGCCAAGCGTATCAACGGCGGCTGGCAGGCAGGCGATATCAAGTATCTCGATGTTGACGGCAGCGGTGACATCAGCCTCGGCAAGAATACAGCCGACGAATCGGGCGACCGCGTGAAACTCGGCAACTCGCTCCCGCGCCTGCAGTATGGCTTCAACGCCAATGTCCGTTTCTTCGGCTTCGACGTTTCGGCCTTCTTCCAGGGCACAGGCAACCACTACTGGTATCCCCACGGACACTCGATGCCTTTCTGGGGCTCGTATTCTTATCCCTACCTGAGCTTTATGCCGGCCGACTTCCGCGAAAAGATCTGGTCTGAGGACTGTCTCTTATACACATCTGACGCTGCCGACGATATGCAGTGTGTA
>CALZQD010000256.1 GCA_945828175.1 uncultured Bacteroidales bacterium
TGACAAGACCATGAAATTTATCGAACTCGAAATAAAGAATATAGCCTCTATCGAGCATGCCGTCATCGACTTCTCGAAGCAACCGCTGAGCGACTCGACCATCTTCCTCATCAGCGGCGAGACGGGTGCGGGCAAATCAACGATACTCGACGCCATCACCCTTGCACTCTTCAACCGCGCCCCGCGAGTCGAAGACATGGGCCAGCGCCGCAACGTCGGCTTCGACGACGACAAGGAGGCCCGCGACAGCGACGGCATCTAGCGCCTGAGCCACACACGCCAGCTTGTAAGCCGCGGGGGCGCATCGGCCTCGGTGTCACTCACTTTCACGGGCAACAACGGCCTGCCATACCGCTCGGTTTGGCAAGTGAAGCGCAAGCCTCGCCTCGGCACACTCGACAACGTCGTCCTCACGCTGACCGACCTGACTACCAACCACACTCTACGGCTCCGCTCCGAGGTCGCCCGCGCCATCGAGTCACCCGAAATCGTCGGCCTCGACTATCCGCGATTCTGCCGCACGACCCTGCTCGCCCAGGGCGAATTCTCGAAATTCCTCTCGGCCGACAACGCCACGAAGGCCCAGATTCTCGAAAAGCTCACGGGCATAGATCGTTACGCCGCTGTCGGCAATGCCATTTACACTAAATTCAAGTTCCACAACGACGAATACAACATCGCCGAACGTGCTTTCAAAGACTCAGAGCGCGTCACGCCCGACGACATCAGCCTCATCGAGCAGGCGGTCAAGACGCTGACTGCCGACTGCGACGCTATCGCCGGCGAACTCGACAAGAGCAAGAAAGCTCTCGACATCGCGCAGCAGCACAAAGATCTTGCCGACCGCGCCGCCTCAGCGAAACAGCAGGTCGAGACGATAACCCTCGAGGCCTCGGCGCCGGCCACGACAAAAGCCTGCGACCTCGTCGACGAAGCCGAGGCGCTCGCCGAACCCTGCAATATGCTCGCCGAAATCGACCGTCTCGGCAAAAAAATCACCGACACCGACGCCACCATCGGCGCGTTGATGAAAGAATACGCCGCCTGCAAGTCGGCCTACGCCAAGCTCGTCAGCACCCGCGACACCCTGTCAGCGTCGGCGGCGCAGATTGCCGGCGAACTCGCCTCAATCTCGCAGCGTCGCGACGTAATCGACAATGCCGGCCTGCTCGTCAGGATGTTGGGCGATATCGCCGCAGGCATCACCGCGACAGCACGCAATAAAGCCGAAATCGGCCGCCTCGACAAAGCCATTGCCGACAATGACAAGACTATTAGCGATATAACGGCCGGCATCGACCGCCTTGACAAGTTGATGGCCGCATTCAACGACAAAATTGCCGAAAAAGAACGCGCCATCGCCGGACTCGATGCCGACAGCATCACAGCCTCGCTCCTCGACAACGAGCGCCGCCGCTCTGCACTCAGCACTCTCTCCTCCACTCACGGCAGACAACAGGCTCTCAGCACAAAAGCCGTCGTCTACCGGGCTGAGGCAAAGCGTTTTCAGGAGCTGAGCACATGGCTCGCCGCGCGCCTCTCATCCGCAGAAAGCCGTCAGGAAGCAGCCATGACTGCCTTACGCAAACTGCGCTCAGCCCTCGACAAAGCTCGTCTTGACGCCGCGGCCGACATCGAGGCCGTCAGAGCGCGCCTGCACCCCGGCGACAGCTGCCCGGTCTGCGGCTCGGTCATCACGACCCTCCCTCAGCAAGCCGAGCTAATCGCCCGCAGCAAGGCCTTCGAGGCCCTCGAGGCCGACGCCGAGCAGACTCGCGAGCGCGCCACCGCGACCGTCAACGGCTACCGTCGGCTTATTGATATATGTAAGGTCAAATCCGGCGAGACAACAGCCTCTATTGCCGATATCTCCGACGAAATCGCCGAAAACAACAAGGTTATCAAGCAATTGGCCACGCAGTTCGAGCTCGCCGACGACTGCGACTTCGCATCAGTCTCAAAGGACATCGCCGACGGCCTCGAAGCAGAGCGTCTGAAGCTCAACGAGGCGATGGAAACGCTTAAAAAACAGCGCGCTGCCATCGACGCCGACCGCGCCGAGCTGGCGAAAACCGAGCGCGAGCGCAACGCCGCCGTCCTGCGCCAACAGGGCGTCATCGCCGCTACCGACAAAAACCGCGCCGCCATCGAGCGCCTTCAGGGCGACAACACGGCCATCGCCGACGCCGTCGCGAAGACCAAAGCGCAGCTTATCGCCCACAATATCAACGCCGCCGATGACACCGACTCTATAAAGCATCAGCAGGAGGCCATCGAAGAACTTGCTGCGAAATATAAAGCCCTCTCCGACCGCCAGACAGCGCTCAAATCGCAGCTCGACGCCGCCGAGGCTCTCGTTGCCCGCGCCACGATGCCGCTCGAACGCATCAAGGCTCTCTACCCCGACATCGAGTGCGTCGCAATCGAATCGCCGCAAGCCGAAATGCTAAGAGCCAATGACTTGCCCGAACGATTCTCGACACTGCTCGAAAAAATCTCTGACAACGTCGGCCATCGCCGCCGCCTCGAAGACGAGCGCTCGCAGCTCAACCGTTCGCTCGACGCCGTCCTTGCCGACAACGAAGGCATGAGCCTCGAGCTTCTGCGCCACCACCTTAAACCCGAGGTCAAAGACGAAGTCGCCGCTGCCCGCCGCCACATCGACAACCTCAACAAACGCATGACCGAAGCGCGCGCCGTCGCCCGCGACGCCGCTGCCGCCATCGACAGCTTCATCGCGGCAAACTCGCTACCCGACAAAGACATAGCCACGATGAGCGAGCTCGTCGCCACCCTCGACAGCCGCCTCGCCGCCGCCCGCACCTCGCTCGGCGAACGCCGCGCGGCCCTCGACAACGCCCGCAGCCTCTACGAGCGTCAGAGGCAGTCGCTCGAACACCTCGCCGAGCTCGAGAAGACGGCTTCGCTCTGGGGCAGAATCAACCGCCTCTTTGGCGGCGACGGCGGCAGCCGCATGAGCCAGATAGCTCAGTCACACATACTTTCGCTCCTCCTCGACAACGCCAACTACTACCTCGAGCTCTTCACGCCGCGCTACCGCATGTTCTCGTCGCCCGGCAACCTCCAGGTCAACATCCGCGACCGTGACCGCGGCAACGAAATCAGGCCTTTCAACACCCTTTCGGGCGGCGAGAGCTTCATGGTGTCGCTCGCCCTCGCCCTCGGACTCTCGTCAGTGCAGTCGGTCAACACCACGCCCGACATCATCTTCATCGACGAAGGCTTCGGCTCGCTCAGCGCCGACTGCCTCGAGCAGGTCACCTCGACCCTCGCCGCCCTGCGTCTCAGCGAAGGCCGCCGCGTGGGCATCATCAGCCACGT
>CALZQD010000257.1 GCA_945828175.1 uncultured Bacteroidales bacterium
CCTTACTTGAATGGTGGTATGTTCGACGAGCATCAGATTGAACATGATTACGCCGGCATTGACATTGCAGATGCCGCATTTGAACGTTTATTCAGTTTCTTCGATAAATGGGAATGGCATCTCGATACTCGCCTTACGGCATCGGGCCGCGACATAAACCCTGATGTGCTCGGCTATATTTTCGAGCAGTATATCAACGACCGCGCCCAGATGGGAGCGTATTATACCAAAGAGGACATCACCGAATATATCGGCCGCAACTGCATTTTGCCTTACCTTTTCGACCAAGTAAAGGACGCCACTGCCGACTCGGCTAAAGCCTTTGCCCCTGACGGCTATGTGTGGCGCACTCTGCGCGATAGCGGCGACCGATATATATTCGACGCAGTTAAGAAAGGCTATCCCGATTTCGGGCAAATTCCCGGAAACATAGCCCGCGGCATCATCACTGAGGAGATGCGAAAGGAATATTCCAAAACGCCGGTCAGTGAACTCCCCGATAATCATATTCCTCTCGCAGAACTGCGTTCCGACTGGAACAGTCGTACTCCCGAACCGTGGGGACTGCCTAATGAAATCTGGCGCGAAACCATCGACCGTTTACAGCGGTGCGCCGACATTCTCGGCAAAATCAATCGCGGTGAAATCACCTCGATAAACGACTTCATCACCTACAATCTCGACATCCGCACTTTTGCCGCCGACCTTATCGCTCATGGCGACAGTCGCTTTGTCGGATGGTTCTACCACGCCTTGCAGCGCGTAACTATTCTTGACCCGACTTGCGGCTCGGGCGCGTTCCTTTTCGCGGCTATGAACATACTCGAACCGCTCTATGAAATCAGCATAGACCGGATGCAAGAGTTCAATCGCGAAAATCCCGTTATGTTTAAGGCTGAACTTGCCGAGATTACCGACAAATATCGCTCTAACATCCAGTATTTCATCTTCAAGTCAATCATCCTGCGTAACCTCTACGGTGTCGATATTATGGTTGAAGCCACCGAAATTGCGAAGCTGCGTCTGTTCCTGAAAATGGTTGCTGTGGTTGACGTTGACCGCCGAGCCGACAACCTCGGTCTCGACCCGTTGCCCGACATCGACTTCAATATCCGCTGCGGTAATACCCTCGTCGGCTACGCCAACAAAGCGCAGCTCGAACACGACCTCTCCCATCCCAAAGATTTTCTTGAAGAAATCGCCAACCAAGACTTCAAACAGCAAATTGGCGAAGAAATGCAGAAAGTCGCTGCGGCTTATAGAATATTTATCTTTCAGCAACTGCGTCAGGAAGAAGACATGAAGGCTTTCAAACAGGCCAAGCACGACCTGCGCACATTGCTTAAATCGCTCAACGATAAACTAAATCATCGACTTCATTCCGCTACTTCTCCAAATATGGACTATAACGAATGGCTTAAATCACATCAGCCATTCAATTGGCTCGCAGAATTCTACCAAATAATAGAAGAAAATCATGGATTCGACGTAATCATAGGCAATCCTCCTTATGTGGGATATACTCGCAAAAACAAAGAGACTGGAAAGGCCGTCATTGAGACCTATCGAGTAGCTAATTATTACAAAACACTCCCTTCTTCAAATCTATATGCCTTTACAATCGAACGTTCAAAAGATTTGTTACAATCAGAGGGTAGAGAGGGCATGATTATACCCATATCTGCATTTGCTAATGATAGTATGAGCACTCTACAAGAATTAGTAAAACATGACTATGGTAATAAATGAATCTCTACTTTTCATCAGAGACCGGCACAATTATTTGAGGGTGTTTTACAGCGTCTTTGCATCCTATTGACAGATAGGACGGCTTCGGATAATATATTTACGTCTGGAATATATAGATGGTATTCGCATATTCGGTCCCTATTATTCCAAAACGTTTCATATTCTGAAAGTGATCAAACCAAACAACAGCATATCATTAAAGTTGGAAATAAGATAGAACTATCCATATTCAGCAAATATTCTCAACACAAAAGAACTGTTGATTATCTCGCAGCGAATCCGAATCAAAATAATGTGTATTATAGAACTGCTGGAGGAGGATATTGGGTGACATTTCTAAACGGTGAGTTTGATTGTGAGGCCGTTAGTAATAAACATACGTCTATTCAACAAGCCTACAATGCTAAAGTCCTGACAGCAGCCTATAATAGTAATCTGTTTTGGTGGTATTATGCCATCAATTATGATCTGTTTAATTTTAAGGACTATATGATTTTTGGGTTTCAATTTGACTACCCTCAAAATGAAGATGAAATAATCTCATTAAGCAATGATCTCGAATCTAATTTGAGGAATAATGCTCTATTTTATGATATTAACAGTAAAACAAAAGGAATAAATCGAACCGTCACCTATCAAAAATCTAATTCGAAATTCATAATGGACGAAATAGATACAGTTTTGGCTTGTCATTATGGCTTTACCGATGAGGAACTCGATTTCATAATCAATTATGACATCAAGTATCGTATGGGCGATGAATTATCGAATGAAAGAGAGGAGAGCTGAGCTTGCTCAAGCTATCCAGAGCGAAGAAGATAATGCACGCAGTGAACTTAATAATAACGATGAATAATGGAAACCCTCGGCAACACTTCGCTGCTTGACCGCAAGAAGATTGGCTATTTCGCTTCGAGCAAAATAGCCAGTTTGTCGGTGCTTCCCACGCTTGACTGGGCAGCAGAAGTCGCTCAGCACGAAAATGTTACCATTATCAGCGGCTTTCATTCTAAAATGGAGCGAGAAGTCCTCGATTTCCTTCTCCGAGGTAAATGTGGAATAATCTGCGTCCTCGCCCGTTCTATTTATAAAAAGGTACCTGATAAATATCAAAGGGCTTTCAACGACGGCCGAGTTCTATTTATCGCTCCTCTAAAGACCTCCACAACAATGACTTCGCGTTTACTCTGTCAGCGTTGCAACGAATATGTCGCTTTCATCTCCGATGAACTCGTTTTCTCTTCCCTGACTCCCGAAAGCTCATTATATCAACTCTCTGTTTCTAAAAAGAAGTCTACACTGCTATAATTTAGCCGAGTTGAGCATTCATAATTGTCTCCGGGCTGCTTGTTTCAATCAAACAATCAATCAAACAATAACCACTCTCCCCTCAATTTTTCCCCTCATATTGGCGGGTGGGTGAGTTTTTTTCATTAACTTTGTCGTGTCAGTGATGTCTGACTTTTTGATGCGGCTGTAGCTCAGTTGGTAGAGCATTGGCTTCCCAAGCCGAGGGTCGCGGGTTCGAGTCCCCCTGACTTCGTCAACGTGTCACCCAAAATTCGTCGGTAAAGAGAGGTGCAATGCG
>CALZQD010000258.1 GCA_945828175.1 uncultured Bacteroidales bacterium
CATATCTTTGTACCCGAGGCCCGTCAGCGCTATAATCTCGAGGATCTGTGGAGCGACGCTGTCATCACAGATATCCCCGACCTCGATTAACAGAATAAAATCACAGAAACAATATGCCACTCCCAAACTCCAACAACTCCAACAACAAGAAGGGGCCGATCAAGTTCAGCATGTACTGGATGTACGCGCTGGTGCTCGTTTTTATTGCCGGAGTCTATTTCATGGATGACAAATCGATAACCAAGGACGTCAGCTACTCTGACTTCGAGAAATATGTCGGTCAGGACCATGGAATCACCAAAATCATAGTATATACCGACCAGAAAGAGGCCGAGGGCTTTCTGACCGACTCGCTGGCGTCGGCATTGTTCCCCAGTCAGCAGTTCAGGCCCGGCGAGGGTTCTATTGCCAAGGTCCTCACCGACATACCTTCGGCCGACAAGATAACGACGAAGATCGATGAATGGCGCGCCTCGGGTGCTTTCTCGGGCGAGGTCAAGTATGAGAAGAGCGGCTCGATGATGTCGCTGCTCATTTCGTTTGGTCCGATTGTGCTTCTTGTTGTGCTGTGGTTCTATATCATGCGCCGCATGTCGGGAGGCGGCGGTGCAGGCGGCGGAGGCGGCGTATTCAGCGTCGGTAAGTCGAAGGCTCAGCTCTTCGACAAGGACAATGCCGTCAAAGTGACCTTCAAGGACGTCGCAGGCCTGTCTGAGGCCAAGACCGAGATAGAAGAGATTGTCGAGTTCCTCAAGAACCCCAAACGATATACCGACCTCGGCGGCAAGATACCCAAGGGCGCGCTGCTCGTAGGCCCTCCCGGCACGGGTAAGACCCTGTTGGCCAAGGCTGTCGCAGGTGAGGCGAATGTGCCCTTCTTCTCGATGTCGGGCAGCGATTTCGTCGAGATGTTTGTCGGCGTCGGTGCCTCGCGTGTGCGCGACCTCTTCCGCCAGGCCAAGGAAAAAGCGCCCTGTATCGTCTTCATCGACGAGATCGACGCCGTCGGCCGTGCCCGTGGACGCAACCCGAACATGGGCTCTAACGACGAACGTGAGAACACCCTCAACCAGCTGCTCACCGAGATGGACGGCTTCGGTAGCAACAGCGGCGTCATCATCCTCGCCGCCACCAACCGCGCCGACATCCTCGACAAGGCTCTCCTGCGCGCAGGCCGCTTCGACCGCCAGATCTACGTCGACCTGCCCGACCTCAACGACCGCGTCGCTATCTTCAAGGTTCACCTCCAGAAAATCAAAATCGATGACAGCCTTGATATCGACCTGCTCGCGCGCCAGACACCGGGCTTCTCGGGCGCCGACATCGCAAACGTCTGCAACGAGGCTGCTCTTATCGCCGCCCGTCACAACAAGACTTCGGTAGGCAAAGACGACTTCATCGCCGCGGTCGACCGCATCATCGGCGGTCTCGAGAAACGCTCGAAGATTACGACCGACGAGGAGAAGCGCGCCATCGCCATCCACGAGGCCGGTCACGCCACCGTGTCGTGGCATCTCAATATGCCAACCCGCTCATCAAAGTCACCATCGTGCCGCGCGGCAAAGCCCTCGGCGCGGCATGGTATCTGCCCGAAGAGCGCCAGATTACGCCTACTCAGGCTCTGCTCGACGAGATTTGCTCGACCCTCGGCGGCCGTGCTGCCGAAGAGCTCTTCCTCGGCCACATATCGACCGGCGCGGCCAACGACCTCGAGCGCGTCACCAAGCAGGCCTACGCCATGGTCGTCTACTACGGCATGAGCGACCGCCTTCCCAACCTCTGCTACTATGACTCGACGGGTCAGGACTACGGCTTCTCGAAGCCCTACAGCGACGAGCGCGCCAAAATCATCGACCAGGAGGTCTCGCGCATCATCGCCGAGCAGTATGATCGCGCCAAAGCCATACTCAAAGAGCACACCGAGGGTCACAACAAACTCGCCGACGTACTCATCACCCGCGAGGTAATCTTCACCGAAGACGTCGAGAACATCTTCGGCAAACGCCCCTGGGTGTCGCGCACCGACGAGATACTCGCCGCCAAGGCCGTCACCGACGGTTCGGACGGCAACGGCCACGATGTCACCGACGTCGACGCCAAAGACGTCACTGACGAATCGGGCAAGCATGACGCCGATGACACAAAAGACGGCGGCTCAGACGGCAAAGAGGCTCTGCCTCCGCCATTCCCCGGCTGACACGGTGAACATTTCACGAATTGAACGGTTAGTAATATATAATTAATGTATTACTAACCGTTTTTGCAGTTTATGAAACTCTTTAAATTTATCACTCTGTCGGCTGTCGCACTTCTTGGTTTTCAGACAGCCAGCCCGTGCTCGCGAGTCGTTTTTCTCGGCGACAGCACGACTAACTATGTGATGGTGGGCCGTACACTCGACTGGCGCACGCCAATTCCGACCAACCTCTATGTCTATCCGCGCGGCGTCGAGAAGCAGAGCATGCCTTCGGGCGCGATGCTCTCATGGACCTCGCAGTATGGCAGCGTCGTCGCTGTCGGCTATGACGGCGGCGTCACCGAGGGCATGAACGAGGCCGGCCTCATCGTCAACGGCCTCTTCTGCAAAGGCACCAGATATAAAGAAGCCATCGGCGACAGCGCTATGCCCGTCATGAGCCTGTCGATGTTCGTCAGCTATTTCCTCGACAATTTCGCCACGGTTGGTGAGGTCTCGGCCTGGCTGGCCGAAAACCAGTTTGCCATCTTCGGCAAGACCTTCGACGGCGGCACGGTGTCGACCCTCCACTGGGCCATGACTGACAAGAGCGGCGAGACGCTTGTGCTCGAATATGTTGACGGCAATCTCAATCTGTATAAATCACGCGGCCTTCAGGTCATGACCAATGATCCGCCCATGCCTCAGATGCAGGCCATCGACAAATACTGGCAGGGGGTAGGGGGCGTCAATATGCTTCCCGGCACAGTCAGAAGTGCCGACCGCTTTGTCCGCGCCTCGTTCTTTATCCGCCACGTCCCCACCAACGTCGGCTATGATGCGGCCATCGGCTCGCTCGCGAGCATCATGGGCACGGTGTCGGTTCCCTACGGCTACGAAATCGAAGGCGAGCCCAATGTCTCGTCGACACAGTGGCGCAGCATCTCCGACGCCACCGGCGCCAAGTATTACTTCAAGTTCGCCGACTCGCTGCAGACCTTCTGGATTGACCTCGGCCACCTGCAGCTCACGCCGGGCGCGCCCATCCTCAAGCTCGACACAAGCAAACACGCCGATTTCAGCGGCTGCGTCAACCACCTCCTCAAAAAATCCCCCGGCTTCACCCCGATGTGGTAATCCCACTATAATATATAATAA
>CALZQD010000259.1 GCA_945828175.1 uncultured Bacteroidales bacterium
GATTCCTCTACGTCTCGTGGGCTCGGAGATGTGTATAAGAGACAGATCTGACTCCTTTCGAGCCGACACATCCGGGCGAGCTTATCAAGGATGAACTTGAGGTGCGAGAACTTACTCAAGCCGGACTTGCCAAATTGATTGGCGTGAGCCCTTCACTCATTAATGAGATCATTAAGGGTAAGAGAGGAGTCAATACCGAAATGGCTCTACTGATTGAAGCTGCATTGGATTTACCATCTGATTTATTACTCAACCTTCAGAGTGCATACAATATGCAGATGGCTAAGTCGGATGTCTCGTTTATGAAACGCCTTTCGTCTATCAGAGCAGCTCTGTTGTAGAAATATATTAACAGTCTGAAATAGCATCGGCCTGCAGGAAATTCGCTTTCCTGCAGGTCGATTTGTTTACATATCCCGTAGTTCAGAAGCGGTATTGGAGGGTGGCGAGGAGGGTGCGGCGGCGGAGGGTGAAGCGGTGTTGGCTGCGCGACAGGGTGCCGTAGGTGACGTAGTCGTATAGGAGTTCAATCGGGTCGAAAGCGCTCAGGTCGGGATTGCCGGCCTCGTCGGTCACCGTTATCTGCCCGCCACCCGTGGCCTCGAAGTAGGCGTAAGGGTTGATATCGTAGCGGTGCTTGGTGTCGTAATATCCCTTGCGGTCAGTGACATTATAAGGCACTTTGTAGATTGTCAGCGGTCGGTCAGCCGGGCATGGGGCTCGGCCTTGCTTATGTGCGCCTGCTCGTCGAGGCTCACGGCGGCGACATCGTGGCCGAAAACCTCGGCAATATCGTCGAACGCGACGCCATACTCGAACGTATATGGGGCGACGCGAGCTATGCCAACTCCCTCGCCCTCAACGTCCAGATTACCTATCTCCGTCGTCTCCTCCCCGACCCCTCCCTCACCATCACCTCAATCAAAAAACGCGGCTACATCCTCTCGGCAGAGACAAAGTGAGCAAATTTGATTATCTTTGCAGAGAATCAATTAATATCAAAAGGCAATGTCAGACAGCGAAAGAATGAAATTATACGAGAGGGTTTTGGAGACTATCAGGCAGACGCAGCGCGAGCTATATATCCGCAAGGCGAAGCTTGGTGAGCCCGTCGTCATAGGTGACGACCAGGGACGCCCGATTGTCGTCCCCGCCGAAGTCGCCCTCGCCCGCATGGACGCCCGCGCGAAAAAAGATAATTTTGCGCGTAACGGCAGTTATTAGATGCGTCCATTTAGGGGCCGTCAGAGGAATTTTATGGCTCAAAACATAAGGATCTAAGAATTAGGGTGGTAATTTTCCAGACTGCGCTATTTTGCAGATTTTTTGCTATCAGACTGCGCTATTTTGCATAAACGGGCCGGGAGGGCAAGGCATTTATAGCACTGTTAAGTTAACGGACAGCGATATTTTAATATTTCAGATTTTCGCGGTTGGAGAAATTTTGATTATTTTTGCCGTCAAATGGCTATACCGTGTAAAAACCTGATATTCGTCCTGTGTTTATTGTGTGTTTCTGTCCTTAGGGTTTCGGGGAACACGACAACTGATTCGCTTATGAATCAGCTTGATTATGTCATAGCCAACCGTCAGGTGTATCTTGACGAGAAAAAGGCCCGTCTTGAGGAGCTGCGTCATAATTTAGAAGAGGCCGAAGACGACCGTCAGCGTTTTGATGTGCTTACACAGCTTTACGGCGAGTTCCATTCGTTCAACGCCGATTCGGCCTATAATATCAGTCTGCGTCAGGAAGAAGTCGCCAGACGTACGGGCGATTCCAACCTGGTTGTCAATGCGTTGATGAACCGGGCCAACATACTGAGCACTACCGGTATGTATCATGAGACACTCGGAATCATCGACTCGATAAGACTCGAGACTCTGCCAGATTATCTTCACCCGTTTTACTATCATATAAAGCGCACGGTCTACGGTCTTCTGGCCGATTATGCCGCTTTCGGCCGGGAAAAAGAACGATACACGCGTCTGACGAACATGTATCGTGATTCCATCATGTCGGTCAATGCTCCGGGCACTCTCGCCTATGTCATCACGAAGGCCGACATGCTGAATGTCGGCGGCGATCCTGCCGGAGCAATCAGAGAGCTTGAACAGTTTATGGCCGACAATGAACTCAACGAGCACGACCGCGCCATCTGTGCCTGGACCTTGTCGGAGTCATACGGCAAACTCGGTGACAGAGCCGGACAGAAAGAACAGCTGCTGAGGTCGTCGATATCAGACATCAAATCGTCGGTGCGCGAGTATATCTCACTGCGTCAGCTCGCGATGCTTCTTTATGAAGAGGGCGATCTCGACCGTGCATATAATTTCATGACCATCGCTGTCGACGACGCCTCGAAATGCAATGCCCGCCAGCGCATCATCGAGCTGAGCAACAGCTATCCGATGATTAACGGCATCTATGTCGAGACGGTCCGCGACCAGAACCACACACTCGAGTGGACTATAATCATCATTACTGTGATGTCTCTCATGCTGCTCGCGATGCTGCTGTATATGCGCAAGCAGATGCGGCGCATAGCCCGCGCGCGCCGTCAGGTCGAGGAGGCCTACGAGCAGCTCAACCATCTGACCGACCAGCTCAAGGCTTCCAACGCGAAACTGAGCGAGGCCAATAATGCCATCGCCGAGATTTCTGAGCTGAAAGAGATCTATATCGGGCGCTATATGGACCAGTGTCTCGTCTACATCGACAAGCTCGACGGCTATAGCAAGACCGTCGGCAAACTTGTCAATTCGGGCAAGTCTGATGATCTGAAGAAACTCGTCAAGTCGACGTCGCTCATCGACGACGAGCTGCGCCAGTTCTACGAGCAGTTTGACCGTACATTCCTCAGTATTTACCCGTCGTTTGTCTCGGATCTCAACGGCCTGCTTATGCCCGAGGAGGCGATAGTGCCGAAAAAAGAAGGTTCGCTCAACACCGAGCTGCGCATCTTCGCTCTCATCAGACTCGGTATCTCAGACAGCGACAGAATCGCCAAATTCCTCAGATATTCTCTTACCACAATATATAATTATCGAACCAAAGTCAGAAACAAAGCCAAGGGCGACCGCAACCGCCTCGAAGCGGAAATCATGAAAATAGGGAGGGACGTCAACCGCAACACAGGCGCACAACAGGCGTGACAGAGGTCTGAAAGCCTTTGAAACAGCTACCAAAAACGGCCCGTTGTAAAAGCTTAAAGTGCTGTAAATCAGAAAAAGTTTCTTTTAAAACCACTACATTTTCAATGTGTCAGGTTGACTGGACACATTTCTATCTATAATTTTGCGTCAGAAACTAAAATTAAA
>CALZQD010000260.1 GCA_945828175.1 uncultured Bacteroidales bacterium
CCCTGTTTGGCGAGCTTGCCGGGAGTGCGGTCCATGCCGAGGAAGAGGTTGAAGCCTGTGACATGGAGGTTCATCAGCCAGCCGAAGTTGAAGCCGTAGGTGCCGCCGCCGATGTTGGCGCCGCAAGAGAAGATCTTGCAGGGTGCGACGTTGGCCGAAACACGGAAGTCTGTGGTGGTGAATTCACCGGCGAGACGGGTGGTGTTGAGCAGGCCGAAGGTGAGCTTGCGGTAGAGGGGGAACTCATACTGGGCGCCGATGTTGAAGGTAGCGTGGAGCATCTGCGAGCGGCCGCCGGCATCGCCCATGTCGTTGAGTTCGTAGATCGACGAGAAGTCGTCGCGGATCTTGTGCCATTCGTTATCGAAGCTGTTGGTGGCGTCGTCGTCGGCATTGAAGGTGTAGCGGTCGGTGTTGAACTCCTGACGGCCGTTGGTCGAGGCGAGCATGTCGTTTTTCCAGCTGATGAAGCCGAGGTCGAGCAGCGATGCCGAGAGGGTCAAGCCTTTGAGGAACTGAGCTTTGTAGACAGCGCCGAGGTCTAGGGCGAGACCGTAGCCGTTGATACCGGCACCGTCGACATCGAGGCCGCTGACATATTCGTGGCCGGTGTGTTTGTTGACGTCGTGTTTGTATGTCAGGCCTTTGACGCTCGAACGGAGTTGGCCGTCAGAGACAACGCGCCATTTGTCGGTGCCGAGCTCGAGGTAAGCCTCGCTGAGGTCGGCCGACATGCTGCCGGCGCCGACGAGAAGTTTGACGTTGGCACCCACGCGCCAGTATTTGTTGATGTCACGCGAATGGCCCAACGAGAGTTCGGCATAGCCGATGGCGTTGGCTCGGACGTCTTTGATGTCGTAGATGCCGTTTGACACGCCCTCTTTTAGGAGCGAGAAAATCGACTTGGGCAGCGAGGCGTTGACCGATGCGCGGGCATTGATGCTAATGGTGTTATAGCCGCCGAATGCCTTGAAACCGGCCGAGAGGATGTTGAGTTTGATGTCGCTGCCGATTTTGTTGACGTCGTTGAAGCCGCTCATTGCCTCGGCGACGCTGACGCCGGGATTGAGGAATGTGGTGGTGCGGCCGTTGACGTTATAGAGGACGCTGTTGAGGTGGAGGTTGCCGCCGATGCCGACGTTGATGTTCGAGAGGGCGGGCATGCCGATAAAGTTCTTGCTATTGCCCATCGCCGGGTTCATCTGGAAGCGGTAGGTATAGTCGTCGACAAAATATCCCGACTGAGTATTCTGAGCCATAGCGGCAACAGGCGCTACGGCAAGTGCCGTGAGGGCTAATATCGTCTTAAATGTAGTTTTCATTGCTGTGATGAAGCTTTAGAGTTCTTTCTGATAATAGCCTTTTGCTTTGGCTCTGATGTTTGAGAATTTGATATTCATGTCTGGCGTGAGAGTCTGCTCAGAGTCGCCGGCCTTGACAGTGGCTGTATAGCAGATGCCGTCGAGCTTGCGGATCTCGCCGGTGATATGGATTTCGATGGGCTGATTGTTGGCCTCAGCGGCTACGTCGACGCCTTCGATGGTGACGTTGCCGATGCGGTCGCCGTTGACGTCGACGGGATAAGCGCTGGCTACGAAGCCGAGGGGAAGATTAGAGGTGACGTTTGCCGTGACGACGAGGGTCTCGATGGTGACATGGTCGAGGTCTTCGCTGCTCCAGCCGTCTTCGGTCTCGCTGTAGATGATCTGCGAGCCCGAGCCGAGAGCGAGGGGAGCGAAGAATGTATATTTGCCTTCGATTTTGCCGAGGTTGACGCCGAGGTTGACATCGCGGACAGCCTGAGTAGGCATAGAGGGATTGACAAGGTCGATGCCGAGGCGCTCGGGCAGACCGTTGCCGCTGAGCACGTCAGAGAGCGAGGTGAAGGCGACATGCTCGGGATTGGTGTAGCCGGGATAGAAGCTGCTGACGGTCGCGGGCGAGAGGTAGAACTGCGACGAGGCGTTGCCGGGGATCGTGAAATAGGGGGCGTCGAGGCTGTAGGTCTTGGCGACGTTGTCTTTGCTGTAAGAGGTGATTGTCAGACCGGTCTGAGCATGTACGCCGTAGACGCTCAGCGGGTTTGTAACGTCGAGATAGATCTGCGGGTTGACGATGCTGAGGTTTGTGCCTTCCTGCGAGAGGATGTCGGGGAGGTCGGTGAGGCTGACGTCAGAAATGTCGGTGCCTTCGACGTCGTAGCGGACTTCGCCGGTGAACGACTTGGTGACAATGTCAGACATAGTGTAGCGGGTCTCGAGCGTGAGCGATGTGGGCAGCGAGCCGCTGACATTGTCGCTTGCAAACACGAAGTGGCCCGACTTGACGGCGTAAGAACTTGCGAATGTCACGAGGCGCTTGGCTGTGTCGAACTTAACGTCGGCCTTGTTGAAGTCGATGGCGGTTACTTTGAATTTCAGCGAGACGGTGTTGCCGACCGACTTGAAGTTGGTGGCGGTGAGGATGCCCGTCTCTTTGTCGAATGTGCCGTGCTCGGGAACGGCGTCGATGCCGACAGGGAGCTGGAGGCTGATGGTTTCAACGTCGAACGAGCTGATGCGGCCGGCAAGTTCCTTGATGGCGAGCGAGACGGTGACGTCGCAGTCGACCTTGACGTTGTCGATGGTGACGATGTATTCGCTCACGAGGTTTGACGATGTCGAAAAGTCAGACTTGCTCGCAGGGATGTCGAGACCGATTGTTGCGCCGGGGACGGCACCCATGCCGGGAGTCAGGCCGGTGTTGATAGTCTGGACAACGGGAGCGATATAGGGAGCGGCAATCTTCACCTCGTTGATTTTGATTTCGTCAGAGGTAAAGCTGCCGTCTTCGATAAATGCATACTGACCGTCGACGATCTGCACGCGGTCGCCTTCCTTGATGTTAAAGATACTCTTGAGCGTGATGTCGTCGATATTGACAGGCAGCACAAGGTCATTGACATCGACGCGGACGGTCGAATCGATATCCGACAGATCGTAGTCTTTGTCAATACAAGAACTCATCGTCGCAATGCCGAGGAGCATCGTCGCCGATACCAGTTTGTGGGCTCTCATAAATAAATGATTTTTACTGTGTTTTTATGAATAAAATTGTTTGGTTCTTAAAATATATACAAGTTGGAGAGAATTATGTAATGATGGAGAATGCGTGTGTATCGGCAAAATCACACATATCTCACGCGGTGACTGACATGATTTGGCCTAACTGGCTGCAAATTTAGTATTTTTTGCTTAATTTCAAAATTAATAAGACAATAATTTAGTCGCATTGTATACAACAGAGCGCT
>CALZQD010000261.1 GCA_945828175.1 uncultured Bacteroidales bacterium
TACACACTGCATATCGTCGGCAGCGTCAGATGTGTATAAGAGACAGATACAGCAGTGCCCGACGAGTATTACAAAGCTGTCGACAACTGGTTCGCACGCCGTCACGGCTATCGCGTCGCCCGCGAGAGCGTCATCTACGTTCCGGGCGTCGTTCCGGCGGTTTCAGCCATAATCAAGGCTCTGGTCAAGCCCGGCGAGGGCGTCATCGTGCAGACGCCGGTCTACAACTGCTTCTTCTCGTCGATACGCAACAACGGCTGCGTCACCGTCGAGAACCGGCTGCGACGGGTCGACTGCGCCGACGGGTCGTTCACCTACGAAATCGACTTCGACGACCTCGAGGCCAAAGCCGCCGACCCGGCCAACCGCCTTCTGCTGCTCTGCAACCCGCACAATCCCGCAGGACGAGTATGGAGCCGCGACGAACTCGGCCGCATCGCCGACATCTGCCGCCGCAACGGCATCGTCATCGTCAGCGACGAGATACACTGCGAGCTGACGATGCCCGGCTACAGCTTCACGTCGATGGCGACCGTCACCGGCGAGGCCATCATCTGCTCGTCGCCGAGCAAGGCCTTCAACACCGCCGGACTGCAGATTGCCAACATCATAGCCAATGACCCCGAGCAGCGCGCGCTCATCGACAAAGCAGTCAACATCAACGAGGTATGCGACGTCAACCCCTTCGGCGTCACGGGCCTCATCGCCGCCTACAACGAGGGCGAGCCGTGGCTCAAGGCCCTCGTCGGCTATCTTCACGACAACTACCTGCTGACGTGCGAGTCCTTCGCCCGCGAGCTGCCCGAACTGCCGATAGCGCGCCTCGAGGCTACCTATCTCGTCTGGATTGACATACGCGCCTGCCACAGCGACGGCGACAAGCTCGAGGAAGTACTCGCCGCGCAAGACGGCATACTGATAAACAGCGGTGCGATGTATGGCGACGACAACTACATACGCCTCAACATCGCCACGAGGCGCACCCTGCTCACCGAAGGCCTCGAGCGACTCGCCCGCGGCCTCAGACCGCTTATTGACAAGGAACAATAACTCACGACAATGGCCGACATCTCACAGATACAAAGCGGCGAACGCATGAGTCTCCGTCAGCAGATAGCGCTGACGGCCAAGCTGTCGTTGCCGGCCATCTTAGCTCAACTGTCGAGCATACTGATGCAATATATCGACGCATCGATGGTCGGACGCCTCGGCGCACAGCCCGCGGCGTCGGTCGGCCTGATGTCGAGCAGCCTGTGGCTCTTCTGGGGCGTCTGCTCGATGATAACGATGGGCTTCTCCGTGCAGGTGGCCCACCGCGTCGGCGCTAAGAACTACGGCGACGCACGGTCGGTGCTCCGCCAGGGCATAACCTCGTGCATCATCATCAGCCTCGGAATCACCGCCATAGGCCTCGCCATAGCCCGCAGCCTGCCATCGTGGCTCGGCGGCGACCCGGCCATCACCGACGAGGCCGGCATATATTTCTCGGTCTTCGTCTGCGCGCTGCCGATGCTGACGCTCAATTATTTAGCGGGCGGCATGCTGCGCTGCGCCGGCAATATGAAGGTACCGAGCCTGCTCAATGTCGGTATGTGTCTGATGGATGTCGTCTTCAATTTCTTCCTGATATTCCCGATGCGCGAGGTGTCGGTCTTCGGCCTCGAATTCACGATGCCGGGCGCCGGACTCGGTGTTCTCGGCGCCGCCCTCGGCACAGTTTTGGCCGAATGTCTCACGGCGCTGCTGATGCTCTATTACCTCTGTTACAGACAGAAAAGCCTCGACATCATGCATCATCGCGGCGGCAGCTTCCGCCCGCGGCGCGACGTGCTGCGCAACGCCTTCAAGATTGCCGCGCCGATGACAGCCGAGCACGCGATATTCTGCGGCGCGCAGATCATGATAACCATCATCGTCGCCCCGCTCGGCGTCGTCGCCATAGCAGCCAACGCCTTCGCTGTCACGGCCGAGAGCCTCTGCTATATGCCGGGGTTCGGCATAGGCGACGCAGCCACGACGCTCGTCGGTCAGAGCCTCGGCGCCGGACGTCAGGATCTTGTCAAACGCTTCTGCCACATTACCGTCGGCATGGGCATGGCCGTGATGACCGTCATGGCGGTGATAATGTACCTCGCCGCGCCGCTGATGATGGGCATTATGACCGACGACACGGACATAAGCAGCCTCGGCACGGAGATTCTGCGCATCGAGGCCTGGGCCGAACCGATGTATGCAGCCTCGATTGTCGCTTACGGCGCTTTCGTCGGAGTCGGCGATACACTGATTCCGGCGATAATGAATTTCGGCAGTATATGGCTCGTCAGAATCCCCGTGGCTGCACTTTTGGCACCAACGGCGGGACTGCGAGGCGTCTGGATTGCCATGTGTGTCGAGCTGACCTTCAGAGGATTGATATTCCTATGGCGAATGTTCGGCGGATGGTGGTACAGAAACAAGAAGGCGACCACGTCGTCGCCCGACCTGCCAATCACCGACCTCGAATAATTTCAGGCATAGAGGCCCATCGCGGCCATGCGGCTGATGATGTCGCCATAGATTGGCGCCGGAGCCGAAGGCTCGAGAGTCTCGCCGCCGACATGAATCACAGGGCTCTGGATAACGCCGTGGGGCATGATGCCCTTGAGGAAGACATAGACATCGGGCAGGATATCGGCCTCGGGAGTCTCCTCGTTAGCAAGAGTATAATTATAGTAGATGAGCGACGCGAGATAGCTCAGTATCGTCGCGCGATGGCCGTCGGTGTCAATCTCGTCGAGCTGCGGCATCGTCTCGGCAAGCCCCATGAAGTTGTCGACAGCGGGGAAGAGGAGTCGCAGGCGGCAGTCGGCGTTGCAGTGTGAGGCGACTTTGTAGACCTCGAGGGTCAGTAGGGCCGTGATGGCGCAGTTGAATGCCTCGACGTTGAGCGAGGCGGCCGAGAGCGAGCCGACGTGGTCGACGGCGGCATCGATAAAACGGCCTGTGACCTCGGCGGGGTCGGCGCCCGACTGAATAACCTTTCGCAACTCATTGTCGGCAAGAGCGAGGGCTTCGCCGGTGAGGCGCACCTCGTCGCCGGGTTCTATAATATCATTTTCCATTGGTTCTGAAGTTTTTATAAATTTCGAGACTGCGGCGGCGGTTATCGGCGATGACAGGCCGCAGATATTCCATGTCGATATATTGCGGGCCGTTGCCGCGTCTGACCGGGAAGGCCCTGTCACTTATACACATCTCCGAGCCCACGAGACGTAGAGGAATCTCGTATGC
>CALZQD010000262.1 GCA_945828175.1 uncultured Bacteroidales bacterium
GATATTCCTCTACGTCTCGTGGGCTCGGAGATGTGTATAAGAGACAGGTGTTGCCGTGGGTGTAGATGATTGATGTCAGTTCGCGTTCGAGACGTTCGTACATATCGGCGCGCGTCAGGTCGACCGTGCGGCCGCAGAACTCGGTTTTGTGCGGGATTACAGGGTTGACGACAGTCGCGAAAATAGGGTTGCGGTCGTTCTGAGCCGACACGCCTGTCGTGGCTGCGGCGATAACAGCCGCGGCGATTATAGAGCTTATGTATCTGTTCATTTTATTCGGTTTCAGGTGTTGATGGTGTGTTGTTGTTTTTAGAGGAGCCGATGATGTTGATGTCGCCGCTGAGCTTATACTTGCGGCCATCAGAGCCGACGGCGTTGATGACATAGTAATAAACGCCTGCCGGGACATATTTCCCTTTGTATTTGCCGTCCCATCCCATCGACGGGTCTTTGAACGATGTCATTTCGAGGCCCCAGGTGTTGAAGATGTGGCACTCGAACGAGATAATCGACTTGTAGCTCACCTTCCATTCGTCGTTGACGCCGGGCGACGACTGGGGCGAAAAGGCGTTGGGGCACTCGAGCTTCGACTCACCGATAAACACTTCGTAGCTGTCGCTATACCAGTCGCAGCTGGCGTCGGCGTTGGCAGCCATGAAGCGCACATAGGTTGTGCCCTGGTTTCTGAAGGTATAAGAGAACTCGAGGTCGGTATAGCGGTCGTCGATGACGTCGAAATCAGGCGTCTGCGACATCTGCCATTCGTGGAAGACTGCTGCATCGGTGACTGCGGCCTTGAACGTGATGTCACATGGAGCCGAACCGCCGAGACCAGCGTTCTCGACTTTTTGCTCATTGTCGTTCTCGCGGGTCGTCTGGGTGACGGTAGTGTGGGCGTCGACGGCCATCGATGTGAAGTTGCCCGACTCGACGGAAATGTCGCTGTTCCAGAATTTCAGGAAACGGTCGCCCGTGAGGGTGAAATGAGTGTCGCAGAGCGGGGCGTTGATGCGAATCGAGTGCTCAATCGATGCGACATCGTCTGTCGCCAGAGTCTGCACGAATGATTCCGACTCATCATCGTAGACAAGCGTGTAGTATGTGACGGCCAACTCGCGGCTGAGTTCATGGCGGCGTCCGTTGATGCCGTAGAAGCTGATGGGCGATGCCGAGCCGGTGAATTCGAGCACGACGCTCTGGCAGTCAGTTTCGCCGGCTGCGATCGACGTGGCCTCGAAGACGTGGTTCTCGTAATTGACAATCCAGTAGTAATGAGGCACACCGCCTTCCTCGACGACATAGCCCGAGTCGCCGGCGCCAAGCGTTATGGTCGACACCTTCCCGCTGACGCTGACATCGCTTATTTCCTCGGCATATGCCGCGCCGTTCGAGCCGTAGCGATACCATTTGACCGCGCCTGACGACGTGGCCGTATATGACACCTTGACTCCGCGCGAGCTTCTGACGACATAGACCTCGTTGAGGCCTGTCTGGGCCTCGGGCTTTATGGTCATGACGGCTTCAGGTGTGCCGCTGAAATCAAGAGCCGACGCCGACAGCGCAACGGTTGACAGTATTATGGGGAAGAAATATTTTTTCATCATGGGCCGGTTTGAATGATTCAAATATACAAATTTACGATTTTTCGTATAATTTTCAAACGGATAAAACCGGCCAATAATATAAAATTACCGAAAAAATGTTATAAGAGCCGATTCGGCAATTTCAGCTCCCGTGGAGACAAAAAAGAGTGGCGATGCCTTGATGACACCGCCACTCGGGTATTGGATGGAAAAAATTGCTTTTAAGCCTTGTAGAACGCAAGCTGCTCGGGCTTGAAGTTGGCGATGAAGTCGGCGTGTTTTGCGACCTCGGCCTGCGCGAGCTTGTTGTAGACGGTTGCAGAAGCTGTGAACGACTCGGTGCGGTTGGCGTCGAGCAGGAGCAGATAGCCCATGACGATGCAGCCGCACATCTCGACCATGCGACGAGCCATGAAGTCGGTGTAGTGGGTGTCGCCGACAGCGGTGACAGCCTCTATGGCCTTGACCATCTGCTCGGTCATTGCGGCGAGATTGTCCTTGAGGCCCTGGAGCTCGGGACGAACCTCGACAGCGGCATATGAGTCGATGAGTGATTTGTATGTGCCGGTTGTGACGTGGCGGATAGCTGCGACAACCTGGAGCTGGGTCGTGCCTTCGTAGATTGATGTGATGCGGGCGTCGCGGTAGATGCGTTCGCAGGCATAATCTTTCATGAAGCCCGAACCGCCGTGGACCTGGATGCAGTCGTAGGCGTTCTGGTTGCAGTACTCGCTGCCCATGCCCTTGGCCATAGGAGTGAGGGAGTCGGCGAGCTTGCTGTAGTGCTTCATCTCGGCTTTCTCCTCGGGTGTCAGGCTGCGCTCTTTGGCAATGTCCTCGTATATCTTATACATGTCGACGAAACGCGAGCATTCATAGAGCAGCGAGCGCGATGCGTCGAGTTTTGCCTTCATGACAGAGAGCATCTCGGCTACAGCGGGGAACTCGATGATAGCCTTGCCGAACTGACGGCGGTCTTTAGCATAGGCGAGAGCTTCGCGCCAGGCAAGTTCGCTGACACCGACCGACTGGGCTGCGATGCCGAGGCGGGCGCCGTTCATGAGGGCCATGACATATTTGATAAGACCGAGGCGGCGGTTGCCGACGAGTTCGGCCTTGGCGTTCTTATAGACGAGTTCGCATGTGGGCGAGCCCTTGATGCCCATCTTGTTCTCGATGCGACGGACAGTTACGCCGCCGTTGCGCTTGTCGTAGATGAACATCGACAGACCGCGGCCGTCTTTAGTGCCTTCCTCAGAGCGGGCGAGCACGAGGTGGATGTCAGAGTCGCCGTTGGTGATGAAGCGCTTGACACCGTTGAGGCGCCATGTGCCGTCTTCGTCCTGAGTCGCTTTGAGCATGACCGACTGGAGGTCAGAGCCGGCGTCGGGCTCGGTGAGGTCCATCGACATGGTCTCGCCGGCGCAGACGCGCGGGATATAGCGCTGTTTCTGTTCTTCATCGGCAAATTCATAGATAGTCTCGGCGCAGTCCTGAAGGCCCCAGAGGTTTTCAAAGCCCGTATCGGCGCGGCTGACGATATCGGCTGCCATGATGTAGGGAGTGATGGGGAAGTTGAGGCCGCCGAAACGGCGCGGCATTGCCATGCCCATGAGACCGGCCTGACGGCAGGCTTCGAGGTTGGCGACGGTGCCTTCGGCATAGTAG
>CALZQD010000263.1 GCA_945828175.1 uncultured Bacteroidales bacterium
AAGTCAGCGAGATCTGGATTACCTTCCCCGACCCGCAGATGAAGAAGGC
Source organism: uncultured Bacteroidales bacterium (assembly GCA_945828175.1). Classification (GTDB taxonomy): domain Bacteria; phylum Bacteroidota; class Bacteroidia; order Bacteroidales; family Muribaculaceae; genus CAG-873. Next base: position 50 of record CALZQD010000263.1, read on the forward strand.
TACGAAACGCCTGACGTCCGACCGCTTTCTCGGCATCTACGCCCGCATCCTGCGCGACGGCGGCATCATCAATCTCAAGACCGACAGCCCCTTCCTCTACACCTACACCTCGCGCCTCGTCGCCGCCAACGGCCTCGAGGTTATCGACGAGACCGACGACCTCTATGCCACCGACGACGACAATCCCGTCAAGGAAATCAAGACATACTACGAGCAGCAGTGGCTCGCCCGCGGCAAGACCATAAAATACATCTCTTTCCGCCTGCCGTCCGGCCGACGCATCGAGCCCGTCGACGACAGCGACATCGAGCGCGACGACTACCACAGCTATCCCCGCGGCATAGCCCAGTGCATGCCCGACCAACTCGCCCTCCTCGACAAAGAATAACATAAAAACATAAATATCATGACACTATATCCCAAACTCATACACGATGCCCTCGCGACAGTGCGCTATCCCGGCACCGGCAAAAACATCGTCGAGGCCGGCATGGTCGAAGACGACCTGCGCATCGACGGCAACAAAGTCAGCTTCTCGATTATCTTCGACAAGCCGACCGACCCCTTCATAAAGTCAATCGTCAAATCGGCCGAAACAGCCCTGCGCACATTCGCCTCGCCTGAAATCGAGGCCGAGATCAAGGTCAAGACCCGTCAGGCCGCTCCCGCACCCAAGACCGACCCGCTGCCCGGCGTCAAGAACATCATCGGCATCTCGTCGGGCAAAGGCGGCGTCGGCAAATCGACTGTCGCAGCCAACCTCGCCGTGGCCCTCGCCCGCGAAGGCTATACAGTCGGCCTCCTCGACGCCGACATCTTCGGCCCGTCGATTCCCAAGATGTTCGGTGTCGAAGACGAGCAGCTATATATGCACGAAGTCGACGGCGTCAACAAAATCATTCCCATCGAGCGCTTCGGCGTCAAACTGCTCTCGATCGGCTTCCTCGTCGACAAGAACAGCCCCGTCGTCTGGCGCGGCACCATGGCCTCTAACGCCCTCAAGCAGCTCATCGAGCAGGCCGACTGGGGCGAGCTCGACTACTTCCTCATCGACATGCCTCCCGGAACGAGCGACATCCACCTTACCCTCGTCCAGACCCTCGGCATCACCGGCGTCGTAATCGTCTCGACACCCCAGCAGGTAGCCCTGGCCGACGCCCGCAAAGGTCTCGCGATGTTCTCCGACGAGAAAATCGCCGTGCCCGTCCTCGGCATCGTCGAGAACATGGCCTGGTTTACTCCCGAGCCCCACCCCGACGAACGCTACTATATCTTCGGCGAAGGCGGCGCAGTCAAGCTTGCCGAAGAACTCGGTGTGCGCCTGCTCGCCCAGATACCCCTCGTCGCCTCTGTCGGCGAACACAGCGACAACGGCGACCCCATCGCCGCCGCCGACACCATGACCTCGATGTCGTTCATACATCTGGCCCACGAAGTCATCGACGCCGTCGAGCAGCGCAACGCCACCCTGCCTCCGACCCACCACGTCCAAGTCAAAAAATAAACCATACTATAAGAAGTACATGAAAATCCTGGTCATCAACGGCCCCAACCTCAACCTCACGGGACGTCGCCAGCCCGAAATCTACGGCTCGCGCACGATGGACGACATCATCGCCTCGCTGCGCGACGCCTTCACCGGCGTCACCATCGACTACTTCCAGAGCAACTGCGAGGGCGCCATCATCGACCGCCTCCACGAGGCCGGATTCGGCGAATATGACGGCATAGTCCTCAACGCCGGGGCCTATACCCACACCTCGCTCGCCATCGCCGACGCCATCGCGGCCATCGAGACACCCGTCGTCGAGATCCACCTCTCGAACATCGCCGCGCGCGAGGAGATCCGCCACCGCTCGCTCATCGCCCCCGTCTGCTGCGGCACTATCGCCGGCTTCGGCGAACTCTCATACCGTCTCGCCGTCGAGGCCATCATGAATTTTTAAAGATCATCTTATAATCCCTTTGCCATGAAAAAACTGCTGCTCACCCTCGTGGCAGCTGCCGCGGGCATCATCGCCGAGGCCGCCTACGACAAGACCGAGGCTACCCTCGACGGCTCGGCCATCTATCCGGGCACGACCCACAGCTACGTCGTCGCCGTCCCTGCCGGCATTGCCCCCGGCGACACCTGCGCCCTCTATATCGGGCTCGACGGCGAGCTCTGCAGCGCCTCGGCCCATATCGACAGCCTGACGCAAGCCGGCCTTATGCCGCCGACCGTCTGCGTCTTCCTCCAGCCCGGCGTCGTGCGTGACGCCGACGGCGAGGTCGTCAGATATAACCGCAGCAACGAGTTCGACGCCATCGACGGCCGCTTCGCCTCATTCCTCGAGACCGAGCTGCTCCCCGCCGTCAAGGCCGTCGTCGGCAAGCGCGCCGTCATCACCGACGACCCGCAGCAGCGCATGATCATGGGCCTCAGCAGCAGCGGCATCGCCGCCTTCGTCGCCGCCTGGAACCGTCCCGACCTATTCGGCAAGGTCTACAGCGGCTGCGGCACCTTCGTGCCTATGCGCGGCGGCAACGAGCTTCAGGCGCTTGTGCGCAAATCTGAGCCACGCGACATCAGACTCTTCATCCAGGACGGTTACGACGACTGCTGGAATCCCATCTTCGGCTCGTGGTACGAAGCCAACACCATGCTCGGCACAGCCCTCGACTTCGCCGGCTACGACTGCACCTTCGACTGGGGCGAGGGCGTCCACAGCGTCAGACGCAGCAACGAGATTTTCGCCGACATGATGACGACCCTCTGGAGCCGCCCGCTCGCTCCGGCTCAGACCGGCAACGGCATGCTCAAAGAAATACTCACCGACGACCGCGTCTGGAAATCAGACGCCTCAGCGCCGATTGCAATAACAGACAGTGTCGTCGAGGCGGTCTATTCCGACAGCAGTCTCGTCGCCGTGGCCGACGCCTGCGGCAACTGGCTCAACCAGTATATAATCGACAAGGCCACAGGCGAGCGCCGCTACGGCCAGCGTTTCTACTACCTCCACAGCTACACCCCGACCCGCCTGACCGTCTCTGGCATGGCTTTCGACTCGAAGGGCAACCTCTGGACTGTGACCGACGCGGGTGTGCAGATCTGCGACCAGAACGGCCGCGTGCGCGCCATACTGATGCTGTCTCTTATACACATCTGACGCTGCCGACGATATGCAGTGTG
>CALZQD010000264.1 GCA_945828175.1 uncultured Bacteroidales bacterium
ACTTCGTCAAACTCGTCAAAGAAGGATACTATAACGGCACACTCTTCCACCGCGTCATAAACGAATTCATGGTCCAGGCCGGCGACCCCGACTCGAAGACCGCCAAGCCCGGACAGCAGCTCGGCGCCGGAGGCCCCGGCTACACCATCCCCGCCGAAATCGTCTATCCCCGCCACTTCCACAAACGCGGCGCCCTCGCCGCCGCCCGTCAGGGCGACCAGGTCAACCCGATGAAAGAATCATCAGGCTCACAGTTCTATATCGTCACCGGCAAGAAAGTCACCGACGCCGAGATGGCTCAGCTCGAGAACTATGCCCGCAACACCGCCATGCAGAACTATTTCAACAACCTGGTGATGAAAAACCAGGACGAGATAGCCCGCCTGCGCCAGAACAACGACCGCGAGGGCCTCGGCAAACTCCAGGAGAAGCTCATCGCCGAGACCGAAGCCCACTTCACCGACTCGACCGAGCTCGTCACTCCCGAAATGAAGCAGGCCTACAAGACCGTCGGCGGCACGCCCCACCTCGACAACGCCTACACCGTCTTCGGCGAAGTCATCGACGGTATGGACACTGTCGACAAAATCGAGAAAGTACAGACCGACCGCAGCGACCGTCCCAAAGAAGACGTCAAAATCATAAAAATGGAAATCGTCGGCTGATGATCAGCTTTGAGACACTGACCCTCGACAACGGGCTCAAAATCATCTCAAACCGCGACCCAAACACGGCGATGGCCGCCGTAAACGTGCTCTACGACACCGGTTCCCGCGACGAAACGCGCGACTTGACCGGTGTCGCGCATTTGTTTGAGCACGTCATGTTCGGCGGCTCGGCCCATGTCTCCGACTACAGCGCCGCCATCGAGGCCGCCGGTGGCTCTGACAACGCCTGGACGAGCAACGACTACACCAACTTCTACGAAGTCCTCCCCGCCGTCAACATCGAGACAGCCTTTTGGCTCGAGAGCGACCGCATGCTTGCGCCGACCCTCAGCGAGGAGGTTCTCGACGTCCAGCGCCGCGTCGTCATCGAAGAGTTCAAGCAGCAGTGTCTCAACCGCCCCTACGGCGACCTTGGCCACCATCTGCGCCGCCTGCTCTACGACAGCGCTCACCCCTACAGCTGGCCCGTCATCGGCCTCGAGCCCTCGCACATCGCGCGCATCACCCGCGACGACGCCCGCCGCTGGTTCTTCAGCCACTACGGCCCCGACAATGCCGTCCTCGCCGTCTCGGGCAATGTCGACCACGACCGCGTCTTCGCCCTGGCCGAGAAATGGTTCGGCGACATACCCCGCCGCGGCATTGCCCGCCGCAGCCTCCCCGACCCCGGCTTCCCGCAGGCCGACGTCGTCGAGACCGTCACCGGTGCCGTCCCCACCACGGCCGTCGTCATAGCCTTCCCCATGGCGCCTTACGGCACACGCCCCTACTTCGCCGCCGACACCATCACCGACATCCTCTCGGCCGGACGCTCGTCGCGCCTCTACCGCGACCTCATCATCGGCGGCGACGGCCTCTTCAGCGAAGTCGACGCCTCGATTGCCGGCAGCCGCCACGAAGGCTTCCTGATGCTCAACGGACGCCTCACCGACAACAGCGACGCCGCCGTCGACCGCGCACGCAGCCTCATGCTCGACCGCGCACGGCGCCTCGCCACTCCCGGCGACGTCAGCCCCGCCGAACTCGAGAAGACCTTCAACCGCTTCGAGTCGCTTTTCAACTTCTCGAACATGGGCTATCAGACCCGCGCCGCCTCGCTCGCCATGGCCGCACTCCTCGGCGAAGACATCAACGACATCGTCCCACGCCAGCGCGCCACGACCCTCGCCGACATCGCCGCGACCGCCGACACCATCTTCAACCACACCCCCTCGGCTACAGTCATCTACAAACCCGCGACAGCCTTGTAGCGCTTTTAATTAACTATCGCGATTTGCAATTTCAGTATAAACTCCCTATCTTTGCAAAGATAAACCGGCCCTTATCAGCCGTACAACCATAATCAGCAAATCAAAACACTCATAACCGACAATATCTAATGAAAAAAACTATTTTAATCCTCGCCGCAGCAGCGGCCGCTGCTGTCAGCGCCTCTGCTACCGAGCAGTGGACTCTCCAGGGTAAAACCTACGATGTCGACACCGTCTTCCATGCCCAGATCGGCCCCGGAACGACACAGACAACCCTCCAGCTCACCGGCGGGTCAAACCTCATGGTTTATTATACCACGACCGACCTCACCGACGAGCACGCCGACATCCGTGTTCTTAAAGGCAACAACCGCGTCGGCGGCTCAGCTCTCGAAACGCTCTCGTCGATGACAAAGCGCAACTCGCGCGAAGGCGCCCAATATTTCTCCGGCATCAACGCCGACTTCTTCAACTGGGGCTCGGGGCTCTCTGAAGGTCCCGTCGTCGTCGACAACGAAATCTACTACGGCCGTCCCGTCAATTTCGTCGTCAACTGGTATATGGACAACGACAAGAAGCCCCATTTCGGCAACTTCGTCCTCACCGGCGACGTAACTTTCACTCCCGATGACGCCACTGTCGGCGAGCGTAAATTTCCACTCGGCGGCGTCAACAGCGCGCCTCAGGGCAGCAGCTTCATCGTCTTCACCGAGCGTAATCCCGAAAGAGCCGGCCTCAACGCCGAAGGCACCAATGACATCGCCGTCGTGCCCATCGAGGGTTCGCTTTCTTATAAAGGCACCGTCAAATGCCGCGTCGTAACCGCCCCCACAAGCGAAAACATCACCGTCCCCGAAGGCGGCTTCGTGCTCGCTTCTGTCCTCGGACGTTCTGATCGCCGCTACTTCGAGAAGCTGGCCGTCGGCGACATCGTCACAATCACTACGACAACGCAGTTCGACGGTAACGGCATCGCCCAGATGGCCTGCGGCCGTCCCCGCCTTCTCAAAGACGGCGTCATCCAGAAAGCCGACATCGACGCCCTCGCTGCCGGTGAAGCCCTCGGCCACCTCAAGAACAACGAGCCCCGCACGGCCATCGGTCTTAACGCCGACCGCACCAAGGTGAGCCTCATCGTCGTCGACGGCCGTCGTTCACAGTCAGTAGGCTGCACAGGCTGGCTTCTCGCCGACATCGTCTCGCACCTTGGCTGCGTCGATGCCATGAACTACGACGGCGGCGGCCTGTCTCTTATACACATCTCCGAGCCCACGAGACGTAGAGGAATCT
>CALZQD010000265.1 GCA_945828175.1 uncultured Bacteroidales bacterium
ATAATATACTAATAATCAACTATTTGAAAAATAATTTGGAAAACTTATCGACAATTCGATTTTATTATGCTGTAAAATTTGGTGGGTTCAAATTAATTTTCCAATTTTGCACCGTGTCTTGACATGATGTTTTCTGTCGGGTCGCTTTGCACTATTAATAAATATTTTCGATAAACGAATTATTAACACACTCCCTATCGTGGAAAACAAAACTTACAGTTACGACGAGGCTTACAATGCCTCGCTTGAGTATTTCGGCGGCGATGAACTGGCTGCAAGAGTTTGGGTGAGCAAGTATGCACTCAAAGACTCATTTGGAAATATCTATGAGAAGACGCCCGACGACATGCACATGCGCCTCGCTTCTGAAATCTCGCGCATCGAGAGCAAATATCCCTCGCCGATGTCGAAAGAAGAAGTCTTCGGCCTGCTGAAGGATTTCAAATATATCGTGCCCCAGGGCAGCCCGATGTCAGGCATCGGCAACAGCTACCAGGTCGGTTCGCTGTCAAACTGCTTTGTCATCGGTCTCGACGGCAATCCCGACTCATACGGCGGCGTCATCCGCATCGACGAAGAGCAGGTGCAGCTGATGAAACGCCGCGGCGGCGTCGGCCACGACCTCTCGCACATCCGTCCCAAAGGCACCCCCGTCAAAAACTCGGCCCTGACATCGACCGGCCTCGTGCCCTTCATGGAGCGTTACTCTAACTCGACCCGCGAAGTCGCCCAGGACGGCCGTCGCGGAGCCCTGATGCTCACTGTCAGCATCAAGCATCCCGACGCCGAGGCCTTCATCGACGCCAAGATGACCGAAGGCAAGGTCACCGGCGCCAACGTCTCAGTTCGCATCGACGACGAATTCATGAGATGCGCAACCGAGGGCGTTCCTTACACGCAGCAGTATCCCATCACCGGCGACAACCCCATGATTAAGAAAGAGGTCGACGCCACGGCCATCTGGAACACGATTATCCACAACGCATGGAAATCGGCCGAGCCCGGCGTCCTTTTCTGGGATACCATCACCCGCGAGTCTGTGCCCGACTGCTACGCCGACCTCGGCTTCCGCACCATCTCGACCAACCCCTGCGGCGAAATTCCCCTCTGTCCCTACGACAGCTGCCGTCTGCTCGCCGTCAACCTCTATTCATATGTAGTAAATCCCTTCACTCCCGAGGCTTATTTCGATTTTGACCTCTTCAGAAAGCATATCGCCAAAGCTCAGCGCATCATGGACGACATCATCGACCTCGAGATGGAGAAAATCGACCTCATCCTCGCCAAGATCGACGCCGACCCCGAGACCGACGAGGTCAAGAGCTCAGAGCGCAACCTCTGGCTCAAGATCAAGGCTAAGACCCTCAAGGGCCGCCGCACCGGCGTAGGCACAACCGCCGAGGGCGACATGCTCGCCGCCATGGGCTATAAATACGGCACCGCCGAGGCGACAGATTTCTCTGAGTCGGTCCACAAGGCTCTCGCCCTGGCTGCCTACCGCTCGTCGGTCGAGCTCGCCAAAGAGCGCGGCGCCTTCGAAATCTACGATACCGAGCGCGAGAAGAACAATCCCTATATCAACCGTCTGCGCGAGGCCGACCCCGAGCTCTACGAACTCATGAACCGCTACGGACGCCGCAACATCGCCTGCCTCACCATTGCCCCGACGGGTACGACGAGCCTCATGACCCGCACGACTTCGGGCATCGAGCCTGTCTTCCTGCCCGTCTACAAGCGCCGCCGCAAGGTCAACCCCAACGACGCCGAGGTGCGCATCGACTATGTCGACGAAACAGGCGACGCCTTCGAGGAGTATATCGTCTACCATCCCAAGTTTATCGAGTGGATGAAAATCAACAATATCGAGGTCAAGGACGACTACACCCAGGAGCAGCTCGACGAGCTCGTCGCCCGTTCGCCCTATGCCGGCGCAACGTCTAACGACATCGACTGGCTCGAGAAAGTCAACATGCAGGGCCGCATCCAGAAATGGGTCGACCACTCGATTTCGGTCACCATCAACCTCCCCGCCGACGTCAGCGAAGAACTTGTCAACAAGCTCTATGTCAGCGCCTGGAAGGCCGGTTGCAAGGGCTGCACGGTCTACCGCGACGGCTCGCGCTCGGGCGTGCTCATCGCCATCGAGAAGAAGCCCGAGGTCACCGAGATCAAGCCCCATGTGGCCAAGCGCCCGATTGAACTCGAGGCCGACGTCGTCCGCTTCCAGAACAATAAAGAGAAATGGATTGCTTTTGTCGGCCTTATCGACGGCGCGCCCTATGAAATCTTCACCGGTCTTGCCGACGACGACGACGGCATCTTCTGCCCCAAGTCGGTCACCCACGGCAAGATCATCAAGGCCATCGACGAGAAGGGCAACAAGCGCTACGACTTCCAGTTTATCAACAAACGCGGCTACAAGACGACCATCGAGGGTCTCTCAGACAAGTTCAACCCCGAGTACTGGAACTACGCCAAGCTCATCTCGGGCGTGCTGCGCTACGGCATGCCTATCGACCAGGTGCTCAAGCTTGTCGGCGGTCTCGAACTCGACTCGCAGTCGATCAACACCTGGAAAATGGGTGTCGAGCGCGCTCTTAAGAAATATCTCCCCAACGGCACCAAAGCCAGCGGTCAGCGCTGCCCCAACTGCGGCAACGAGACGCTCATCTACCAGGAGGGATGTCTCATCTGCACCACCTGCGGTACCTCGAAGTGCGGTTGATTAGCTAAATTTTCATAAAAATGTTATTAGCTCGCGAATTCTCACTAAATAGAAGCCTGATATCGAAACAAGGTGTCAAACTTGCTTCCTATGAGGCCAAAGATGCGAATTTGTGAAAGTTATAAAAACATAAATTGAATGAAAATAACATTCAATATCGATTATCATACCAACTGGGGTGAGTCGGTATATATCGTCGGCGATGTCGCCGCTCTCGGCGCCGGCGACGAGAAGAAGGCGGTCAGGATGACTGTCGAGGGTGACACCGACTGGTCGGTCACCGTCGACCTGCCAGACACGACAAAAGACTTCGGCTACCGCTATGTCGTCATCAGCGAGGACGGCCGCGTCAAAAGAGAGTGGGGCGCTCCCCATCCCTTCGTCTGCGGCGGCAAGGCCCGCACCTACCAGCTCTATGACCGCTGGCAGGACCAGCCCTGGGACAAACCCTACTATGCCTCGGCCTTCACCGATTGTA